>DATAFX010000070.1:0-37928 GCA_036257195.1 Candidatus Methylomirabilota bacterium
CCGAAGAGCGGACCGAGCCGCGCGGGCAGGAGGGCAAAGCCGACTCCGGCGACGGCGGCCGCGGCGGGATTGCCCGTGAGCCGCCGCGCCAGTCCATAGGCGGCGAGGCCCGCCGCGAGGAACGAGAGCAGGACGAGGAGGTTGTAGGCGGTGTGGAGACCGAAGATCGACAGGACGGTGAACGGCAGGGCCAGCGGCAGGAAGGTCTGTGGCAGGTTCCAGCGCGCGCCATTCACGCGGAACTGGTAGGGATCGGTGAAGAGCGGCGTCCGGCCCAAGAGCCCGTCGCGCACGAGCCAGAGCTGGTAGTAGAGCTGGAGGGTGTCGGCGGACACCCGCGTGAGGACGGGGAGCTCGGTGAGCTGACGCGCCCCGACCGGCAGCCCGCGGGTGATCTCGGCTGGGAGGGGTCGGGAGACGACGAGCGCGGCGCCGACGGCGACCACGGCCACCGTGAGGGCGGCCCACCTCACGCCGGCCCCTCGAGCCGCTCGACGCGGAGCCGATCGAACCAGACGCCGACCCGTCCTCGATACGCGCATGGAAACTCGAGCACGGCCGGCCGCGCCAGGGTGAATGGCAGCGCGAGCTCCACGTACCGCCCCGACTCCGGGACCTCGGCGCCCGAGAAGTCCCGTCCCGCCAGCTCGCCTCCACGCGAGGCGAGCTCGACGCCGCAGCGCGCGAAGGTCCCCGCCACGGGGTGGTCGAGCTTCAGCCGGACCCAGAGCTGGTAGCGCCCGGCCGGGTAGCGGCGGAGGGGCCCGGTCCAGACTGCGTCGCGCACGGTGCGTTCGGGGATCGCGTGGCCGGCGGCGCCACCGGAAGCGTGCGGGTCGGGCCGCTCCTGGAGCTCGTGGCCCAGACTCTCCACCTCGAAGATCGGGGCCGGGTCCGGCTCGGCCGCGAACGCGGCCGTCACCACGTCCATCGCGACCCAACCCTGGCCGTCCCAGCGGGCGCGGTACTCGATTCGTGCGGGCGCGGACACGGCGAACGGCACGACAACCTCCACGAACGCTCCGTCGGCGAGGTGGATCCCGACACGCCCGAGCACGTCACGGCCGCCCTGCGAGGTGACCTGGAGCTCCGTAGTGCTGCCGACGCCCTTCAGCCGGAACCGGGCGCGGTAGTCGCCCGGTGGGAGCAGCCGGTAGGGACCGGACATGACGAACCCCGGTCGATCCGCCGGGGCCCTGGCGAGGGTCACCCGGCCGCTCGACGCGTCGGCGTCGTCGGCGATGCGGCCGCTCTCGCGGCCGAGCGATTCCGCCTCCCAGAGGATGCCGAGCGGGCTCGTCGGGGGCGGCGTGGCGGGCACGGCGCGCGGCGCCTCCCGGACGCGAAAAACCTGCAGCGTCCAGTCGCCGGGCGGCGTATCGACGGGATCGAGGTACGGCGAGGCCCGGAGGTAGGCTAGGGCGAGCGCCGAGCCGAAGGCGCTCACCTTCAACGGGAAGGCGTCCCGATCGAGGATCACCTGACGCACGCCGTGCCGACGCAGCACCTGAGCCTGGGCCTCGCCGACCACGCCGAGGTTCACGACCTCCAGCGGGCGGTACACGTCGGTGAGGTACGAGCGGTCGAGCCAGGCGGAGTAACCGTTGAGCATGGAGACGCGGGTGAGTGTCGTCGCGTAGAGGTAGAGGCCGGAGTAGGCGCTGTCGCCGGGCCAGAACGGAACCCACAGCGCCCGCGACCCCTCGGTCCGGACCGTCTCGAACTCCGGGCCGCTCCCGGGAAGGCCGCTGACGCCGGTGGGACGCCATGGATGGTATTCCACCGCGACCATCAGGCCGAGGCCGAGCGCGACGGCACCCCGGAGGACGCGGCCGCCCCGGCGCGCCAGGGCGTCCGTCCCCACACCCGCCAGCACGGCGAGGCCGAGGCCCGCCAGGACCTGGGCCTTCGCCGGCTGGCGGATGAAGTTCCAGGAGGGAACGAGCCGGAACGCGACCTCGAACAGAGGAAACGCCTCCAGCCTGGGGCCGAGCGACACGATCATCGCGGCCGCCAGGAGCGGCACGAAGATCCAGGGCAGCCGGCGCGCGCCCGTCGGCTGTCGGCGTGCCAGCGCGACGACGGCTACCATCGCCAGGGCGAGCGCCACGACGCCGGGGTACACGGTTTGCCCCGCGGCCGCGTTGACTCGCGTGAAGAGATCGTCGGGCGTCGGCGAGAACAGCAGGACCTCGTGGAGCGTCCGCCCCGCGCCGGACACGGACCGCCGCAAGAGGAGACGCTGGAGGAGCAGGAGAAAGCCGCCGGCCGCCAGTCCGCCCGCCACGGCCGCCGCCACCGGGACCAGCGGAAGCCGGGGCGACCACCAACGCCGCCATCCGACGACGAGCCCCGCTCCGTGCAGGAGGAGCGGCAGCGCCAGCGCGACCGCGACGAGCCGCACCCGGCCGGTCCCGGCCGCCGCCGTCAGAAGCCATGGCAGGCACGCCGCCAGGCTCCCGCGCGCCGCCGCCCGCGGCTCCGCGACGACTCCCGCGGCGAGGAGGCACGCCGCCAGCCCCTGCCAGACCGCCAGCGCGAGGAGCGCGACCACCCCGCCGACGGCGAGGCGCACGGACAGGGGCTCCCCCCATCCCTGACGCGCCAGGGCCCCGAGTGCCCCGTACGCGGGGGCGAGCGCGACGGCGCCGGCGGCCAGCCAGGCGACGGGGCCGATGGCCAGGAGCTCCCGTCGCCACGCGGGAAGCCCGATCCGCGCCAGCGCGTAGAGCGGCAGACCGAGGGCAGCGAAGAAGGCGAAGTGGGGTTCCATGAGCGCGAGCCCGAGGAGCGCGCCTCCTGCCGCGAGGCCGCTACCGAGCGATCCTGCCAGCGCGCCCTCGAGCCCCCACAGGACCAGAGGTACCAGGGGATACGCGAGACCGGCGGGATGACCTCCGAGGAGAGCCCCGACGCGGTACGGCGCGCACGCGAACACCACCCCGGCGACGACGGCGCCGGTGCGTGAGACGCCGTAGCGCCGGACGAGAAGCGCCGCGGCGACACCGGCGAAGGGGAAGGACAGGAGGACGAGGGCGTTGTAGGCGAACCGGTGACCGAATGCGGAAAGCGGGACGAAGAGAAGGGCCGCGGGCAGGAAGATGTTCGGGAGATTGGACCGGGGCCCGTCGATCGCGAACTGGTAGGGATCCTTCAGGAAGGAGGCCCCGGCCAGCAGACGCTCCTCGACGAGCCACAGGTAGTAGTAGAACTGGAGGTAGTCGCCCTGCGCGCCGTGGACGAGCTCACGGCCGGGGGTTGGGACGGCGGCGTAGGGGAGCGCGTGCTGCAGGTGCCGGACGAGGGGCGCCGTGAACACGACGCCGAGGAGCAGGAACAGCAGGAATAGGCCAAACACGGCGCCGCGCCCGAAGCGCGGAAGGCTATCGCTCCTCGAGGCAGGTCCGATAGACATCGACGAGCCGCCTGCCCAGCGCCGGCCACCCGAAGTGGGCGACGGCGCGCTCACGGAGCGCCTGGCCTCGGAGCTTCTGCTCGTGCGGGTCGCGAAGGAGCCCGGCCAGGGCGGCCGCGAGCGCCTCCACGTCCCGGATCGGCGCGAAGACGCCCGCCTCCCCCAGGAGTTCCCGGGACACCGGTCCGTCGTAGGCGACTGCGGGGAGTCCCATCGCCATGTAGTTCAGCAGCTTGCCGTTGGCCTCGGTGCTGGCGTGCTTCGGGCTCACCGCGACGTCCCCGAGGGCGAGGTACCGGGGGCTCTCCCCGTAGTCGATCCGTCCCGTCAGGGTGACCGAGCCCGGGGGCGTAAGCTCGGCGGCCCGGGCGCGATATCGCTCGACGTTCGGGTGTCCCATGATGAGCAGGTGCGCGTCGGGGACCGCGGCCATCACCGCGGGCCAGGCGCGGAGGAGGTCGTCGATGCCCTGGTATTCGGTGAGGACGCCGAGGAACACCACGACGCGCTTGCCGACCAGCCGGAGGCGCTCGCGGAGATCGTCGGGGGCCGGGCCGGGCCGGAGAAACTCGGGGTCGATGCCGTCCGCGAGCAGCACCACCCGATTTCGAGGGACCTGCCAGACCTCGACCAGCTCCCGGGCGAAGTTGCCTGACGAGGGCAGGAGCCGGGCCGGCCAGTGGAGCACCCACCGTTCCAAGCGGCGCAGCGACGCCGGCAGCGCCCCCCGTTCGGACAGGTGCCCGTGCGCGATCATCTCACCGGTCGCGCTCCCCTGAAGATCCGCCACCGCGGGCCGCCCGAGGAGACGGCCGACCACCGAGGCGATCGCGGCACCCTCGTGGAGATGACCGTGCAGGATGTCCGGCCGGAAGCGTCGCGCGGCGCGGAGCGTCGTGCCGAGGAGGAGCGCGTCCATGTACGGTCGATGAGGCGAGAACCCGACGGGCAGCGTTCGGACCCACGGGAGGCGCGGCGTCCGGACCGTCGGGACCTCTAGATGGTCGCGTCCCACCGGGTACGTGGCCACGAGGGTTTCGACGCCGAGGGCGCGGAGGACCCGCACCTCCTCGAGGATCCGAATGTGACATCCGCGGTCCCCGAAAAAGGGCGTCGGGGCAACCATCAGCACGCGCATCGGCGCCTCATTGTAGCAGAGGGCGGCCACGTGCCCGCCGACCCGCGGATCAGTCGGCCCGGTGCCCCTTGGCGCGGAGGTAGGCGGCCAGCGCCTCGGGCCACGGACGGAGGGGTGCGAGACCCAAGGCGGCCGTCCGCGTGTTCACCAGGACCGAATAGGACGGTCGCGGCGCCGGTGCTCGATCCCGGTACTTCTCGCTGGTCGTGGGCTCCAGGCGCGGCGTAAGCTTGGCAATTCTGAAGATCTCCTGTGCGAAACGGAACCAGGAGCACTCGCCGGCGTTCGTGAGGTGGAAGATCCCGCCGGGGGGATGGATGGCGATGAGACGGGTGATCGCGAGGGCCAGGTCCTCGGCGTAGGTCGGGCTCAGAACCTGGTCGTCGACGACCTGAATGTCCTTGTTCGCCTTCGCGAGCCGCAGCATCGTCTCGACGAAGTTCCCGCCCTTACCGGAGGATCCGGCAACTCCGTAGAGTCCCGACGAGCGGACGATCACGTGATCCGGGCTGGCCTGGCGGATGAGATGCTCCCCGGCGAGCTTCGACAGGCCGTAGATGCTCGAGGGCGCGGGTACGGCATCCTCGGTGTAGGGTCCGGGGAGGCCGGCTCCGAAGACGTAGTCCGTACTGAGGTGGAGCAGTCGAACGTTCCGGCGCGCGCAGGCCCGCGCGAGGTCATCGACGGCGACGGCGTTGAGGGCGAAGGCCTGGCGCGCGTACTTCGTCTCGATGTCGTCGACGCGGTGAAACGCCGAAGTGTTGACCACCCAGGCGGGGCGGTGGTCGGCCAGGACCCGTTCGGTGGCTTCCGGGTCGGTGATGTCGAGCTCGGCCCGCGTCAGCGGGACGAGCTGATCAGCGGGCAGGGCGCGACGGAGGTCAGTGCCGAGCTGCCCGCCGGCGCCGATGAGGAGAATCCGCTCCACGCCCCCATGCTACTGCGGAAGCGGCGCCGTCGGGGCGTCGAGCACGGAGCCGGGGAGGCCGGCAGCCTGGCGCTCGTCCTCGAGGTGCTGAAGCCAGCGGATGTTGTAGTATCGCGGGTTCTCGATGTCGGTCCGTCCGTCGGCCCGGAGGCGCTGCACCATGTCGGCGACCGACTCCTCGATCGAGACCTTAGGGCGGAAGTTCAGGACGCGTCCGATCTTCTCGGCGGAGACCCGGTAATTGCGCACGCTGCCCTGATGGTAGTCGGGGTGCACGTCGACGTCGATTCCCAACCGGCGCAGGGTCTCCCGGACGCGCAGGGCCAGCTCCGAGATGCGCAGGTTTTGGTAGCAGAGGTTGAAGATCTCGCCCCGCACCGCGGACTCGTCCGCTTCGAGCAGGGCGACGTACGCCTGGGCGGTGTCACGGACGTCCACGAGGGGACGCCACATCTCGCCCCCGTGATGCAGCGTGAGCTGGCCTCGCGCGAGTGCGTCACTGACGAAGGTGTTGACCACGAGGTCGTAGCGCATCCGGGGCGAGTAGCCGTACACGGTGCCCTTCCGGAGGATCACCGGGCAGAACCCGTCGCCGAGCATGGCCAGAAGGGCCCGCTCCGCCTCGTACTTGGAGACGGAATAGGGCGCCCGCGGCGCTACCGGGGCCGTCTCGTCCTGCAGGACGTCGCTGTGCTCGTCGAAGACTCCGCAGTCGTAGATGGAGCAGGACGAGGCCAGGACGTAGCGGGACACGCCTGCCGCCTTGCAGAGCCGCGCGAGCGCAGCCGTCGCCACGGTGTTCATGTCGTGGTTGGCCCGGGGGTTGTACTCGGCGGTCGGGTCGTTCGACAGGCCGCCGACGTTCACCACGGCGTCGACGCCCTTGAGGACGTCGGCCGACACGGCCCGCATATCGGCCTCGACTAGCTCGATCCGGTCGCGCACGGGGCGAAGGCCGGCATCTCCGAAGTAGAGGCGGTCGAGCACGCGCACGGCGTAGCCGCGCTGCAGGAGCTCCTCGGTCAGGACGGACCCGACGTACCCGGCGCCGCCGACGACCAGGATCCGCCGCACCCTACCGGCCCTTGACCGTCCACACGTCGCCGAACGCGTCCGGGGGGATGCGCACCTCGTCGGGCTTCGCGTGGTTGTAGACGTGACTCGCGGTGCTCACCATCTGCGTGTCGTCCTCGAGGGACATCCACCCGTGGTAGACGCCAGGCGGTACGACGATGAGCCGGGGCTTCCGGGCGCTCGCAATGATCGTCATCAGGCTCCCGTGCGTTCGGCTCCCCGCGCGGTCGTCCTTCAGCACGAACTTGGCGCTCCCGTGGCTGATGAAGAACCAGTCCCAGAGCTCCTCGTGTTTGTGGAAGGCGCGGATGGTCCCGCGGGCGGGGTTGCCGACCAGGTAGACCTGGCCGAACTGGTGAACCACGGCGTGCGGCGAGGGATCCTGGGCGTGCCGGGCGATCTCCGTGAGGTAGCCTCGGTCGTCCTCGTGGGTCGCGAGCTCCACCACCTTGACGCCGTCGATCATCCGGCCCCCCTGGTCGCAGCCGAGCGGGCTACCGACGGCCGCCGAGAGGTAGCCCGTTACAGAAGCTCGACTACCGAGTGTCCTATAATCCTACGCTGCGAGGAGGCGGTCCGTCAGGTGTTTACCTGACAGCCGATCTCTGGGAGATCAGACCCGGGCGAGCCGGCGGAGCCAGCCGTACGACATCAAGTGGTCGGAGAGGAACGTCTTGAGGTAGTCGGTGGGCACGGCCATCACCTGGTGACGCCAGATGCGGTCGCAGGTGTAGCAGGGGAGCTCCTTCGGGATATTGCCCTTCGCCATCTTGGCGCGCAGGTCGACCAGCCGCGAATCGTTCCAGATCTCACGGAGCGGCTTCTCCTTGAGGTCGCCCATGCCCAGCTTCCCGAAGAAGTCCTGAGGACACGCGACGACCGTCCCGTCCCAGTACACCGACGTGGAGTACCAGAGGAACGTGCACGGCGTGAACCGCCGCCCATCGGCGAGCAGCGCCTCGCGCGAGAGCTCAGGGACGAACACGTCGCCCGCCCAGTTGTGGGGGGTGCGGAGGACGACGCGGTCGAGCGGCAGGCCCTTGAAGTTGTCGAGGAACGCGCGCCGAAGTCGCTTGAGCTCCGGCTTCGGGGGGGCGCCGATCTCCATGACCTGCAGCACGGTCAGCGGATTCTTCGCGCCGAGGTCGCGTTTGAGACGCAGGAATCCCTTCAGGTGGTCGAGCGCCCACTCGAACTTGGCCCCGACCCGGTTCTTCTCGTACATGTCCTTCTCGTAGCCGTCGAAGGAGCACGAGAGGAAGTCGAGACCCGACTCGATGAGCGCCCGGCCCTTCTTCTCGTTGAGCAAGGTGATGTTGGTGTGGACCCGGGTATAAAGGCCCTTGGCACGGGCGTAGGCGACCATGTCCGGGAGTCGCGGGTGCATGAGGGGCTCCCCGCGGTGGAAGAGATTCACGTCGTAGGCGTGGTCCGCGACCTGGTCGATGATCGAAGTGAAGAGCCCGAAATCCATGAAGCCGTGGTCTTCCTTGACCACGTCCTTGTTCGGGCAGTAGCCACACTTGAGGTTGCAGCGGCTCGTCGACTCGATCCAGAGCCGTACCGGGAGCTGGGGGACGGTCGCCGCGCCCGTCCGGTAGGCCCAGAAGATGCGGGCCAGGCGGCCCATGTGACGAAACTTCCGTCCGTCCATCCGCCGAGTATAGCAGACCGACCGATCGTGCCCGGCGGGTCGGGATGACCGGCGGTGCGACCGGTCAGGGCGCGGGCCGGACGACCTCGACGCGGCCGAGCTCGAGCGTGGTGTCGAGGGTCGGCAGAATCCCGCGCCACCACCGCTGGAGGCGCCACCCCGACGCCGGATTCCATAGCCCGGCGACCAACCGGTACCGACCCGCTGTCGCGTCGGCTGGCACCGTGATTCGCCGGCGCACGCTCACGTGCTGCGGAGTCGAGCCGAGCTCGGGGAGGAATCCCGCCAGCGGGTAGTCGTCGCCGAACCGGGTGCCCTGATTGTCGGGCCGGCTGTCGGCCCGAAGGTGCACCCAGACCATCACGCGGCCCAAGGGCCGCCGGTACAGGCGCCAGTGGGTCGTGATCTCGACCGTCTCGCCGGCCCTGAGCGGCGCCGGCTGGACGTCGTAGCCGACGAGCTCGGCCAGTCCGCCCACCACGGCGCCAACCAGCCTCGCCGGCGCGAGCGCGGCGTCCGCCTCGGCGCGGAGGTGAACGGCCTCCCGCGAGTCGCCCTCCGCCTCCGCTAGGCGCGCGCGGAGCTGCCACAGCTCCGCGTGAACCCGCTCCTCGCCGAACGCGCGCACGGCGTCGGCGTGGGCCGCCCGGGCTTCGGTGACGAGCCCGAGGTTCGCGAGCCGGACGGCGTGCTCGAGCGGCGATCGGGCGCCCGTCCGGACGAGCGTGGACAGCCGGGCCACGGCTTCGAAGCCGGCCGGGTCGTCCGGGCTGCGGCGGATCGCTTCCCGATAGCGCTGGAGGGCTGGCCCCGCCTGTCCCGCGTCCTCGAGTCGGCGGCCCTCCTGGACGAGGATGGCAGCGGGCTCGGGCGGGGCCCCGGCCGGCGCCGGTCCCAGCAGGAACAGCTCCGCCACGCTCCAGCGCCCGGGTGGCCCCTTCTCGACGAGCCGGACCCGCCGGGTGGTCACGGGGTTGAAGCGGACGGTCAGCGTCCGACTGGGCGTGATCCGGATCGCGCCGTTCTCCCAGCTGGCCGCGACACCCTGAGGCGCGAGGGCGGCGACCGGCCGAGAACTGCCGCCGGCGCTCTCGATTGTCACGACCAGGTCGTCCGGCACCCGCTCCGCACGGTCGTTGACGAGCGTCACTCCGCTCAGCAGGCGCTCGGCGCCGAGATCAACCTCCACCCAGATCGGCTTGCCCGGTTCGCGGCCGCTCGACCACCCGGTGTCGAGCCGCGCGTCAGTGAGGCTCGCGGCATCGCCGCGCCCGGGACTGGTGCGGACGGTGAAGCCGGAGCGAGCCAGGGGCCGGGTGTCGGGGGGAGGCCGGAAATCGTGGAACACGTGGTACTCGCCGACCCGGTGCTCTCGCGCCGTGATGTGCATCACGTCCAGCCAGGCCCGGAAGGTCTCGACCCCCGCCTGGACCACGTAGGCGGGCCGGGGCGACCGATCGACTGCCAGCGTGTGCGGCGGATACCGATCGTTGAAGGGCTGGGCCACGACGATCTCGCCCCCGGACTCGAAGGTGAGCCGGGAGGCGAGCCAGTAGTCGAAGGCATAGGTCTTCCGCAGGTCCGTCGCGCGGAGGAACTCGAACAGTCGCGCGTCGGCCTCGCGCTCCCGCCGGTAGCGGGCCCGGCCTTCGGGACGCAGCGCCGTGACGTCGGGGGCCAGGTCCAGGCCGACGGCGAACAGGTACGCTGCCACCCACGCGATGGTGCCCATCCGTGACCGGTGCCACGTGAGCTGCGCCGCGCGCGCGAGTACGAGGGCGACCAGCGGAGTCAGAGGCAGGAGGTAGCGCGGGACCCGGATATACCCGCCGTACCAGATCACACCGAGCGTCACCGCAATCCCGATCAGGAGCAGCGCCTCGCCGGCGCGCGCGACGTCGCGGCGGAGGCGCCCGATTCCCCCGACCACGTGTCCCAGCAAGAGGGCGGCGGCGCCGCCCACGATCAGCGGGATCGTCCAGGCAAGCGGGCCGGGAAGGTGGGAGGGCTGGTCCGTGCCCGCGCGCACCCCGAGCACCACGGGGAGCAGGTCGACCACCAGGATGCGCGCGGTCTCGGCCCCCGAGAGGCGGCCCTGGAAGCGCGCCCCGGTCGCGATCGTCGCCCAGTCGTGGCTCAGGTTGTAGACCCAGAAGGGCAGGCTGCCGAGGAGGAAGGCGCCGACGCCGAGCCACGCCGCTCGCCGGACCGGCAGGCCCGGCTCCCTCAGGAGGAGGACGAGCGCGGCGGGGATCAGCGCGTCCACGATCTGGAAGTTGAAGTAGAGGCCGAGCCCGCCGGCGAGGCCCATGGCGATCGCGACCCGACACCGCGCCGGCTCGGAGAGCGGCCGGGCGAGCCAGAGGGCCGCCCCCAGGAGCACGACCTGACCGACCAGCAGATGCTCGATGTAGTACGCCCGGGCCAGCGTGTAGTTCGCCCCGACGTAGGCCGACACCATCGTCATGAAGAGGATGCCCAGGAGACCCGCCGCGCGGCCGAACAGGAGGGTGCCGGTGCGGTAGACGGCGAATGCGAGCGCGAGCGTGCTGAGGGCCGGGACCAGATCCAGGACCCGGCGCGAGATTCCGAAGAGGAAGAAGAGCGGAGCGGCGGCGTACGATTCCGGGACCCCGGCGTGGTCCTGCATCCAGAAGAAGATGGGGAACTCCCCGCGTAGCACGTAGGCGCCCATCAGGCCAGTGACCGCTTGGTCCGCGTCGAGCCGGGGAAAGGCCAGGTAGAGCGCCAGCAGGAGCCCGAGGAGTCCGAGGAGCGCCCAGAGGCACCAGTCGCGCGCGGGGCGGGGCGTGAGCCCTCCCGCCGGCGGTCCGCCGGGGCTCACCGCCGGGACAGCCGGAGCCGGAACACCGAGGCGAGGTACGTCCAGAGGTACGCGAAGAACCGGGTCTTGGACTCGCCGCCCTTCCGGAACCGGTAGACCGTCGGGATCTCCAGCACGCGGCCGCCCCGGCGGACCACGTGGTGGAGGAGCCGGATGGCGTAGTCCCCGTAGCCGTAGAACACGGCCTCGGGATCGAGTCCGCGCAGCAGAACCGGCCGGAACGCGAGGAAGCCGGACAGGTTGTCGTGGATGCGCAGGCCGAGGACGATCCGGATCACGATGTTGAAGGCGTAGGACCCCCAGTAGCGAAACCGTGATGTGAGCATGCCGCCCCCGAGCACGTACCGGGAGCCGATCACGACGTCGAACTCGTCGGCGCAGCGGACCATCAGGGGCAGGAGCGCCGGATCGTGATTGCCGTCGGAGTCCATCACTACGACCACGTCGCCACGCGCCTCGCGGATGCCCCGGAGGATCGCGCTCGCCAGGCCCCGCTCGCCCCGGCGCACGTGGACGCGCACGGCCGCGTCGGCCCGGAAGACTTCCTCGACGTGCGCCGCCGTGCCGTCGGGCGACGCGTCGTCCACGACCAGGACCTCGACGTCGAGGCCGCCCCGTCGGGCGACCGCGAGGATCTCCGCGACGAGCTCGGCGATGCCCTCTCGCTCGTTGTAGGTGGGCAGGACGACGGAGACCACAGTCACTCAGCCGGAGGACAGGGCCCGCAGCGCCTCGCACACCGTGGCGATCTCCTCGGCGCCGAGGCCCGTTCCGGAGGGCAGGTTGATCCCCCGCGCCCCGAGCGAGGTCGCCACTCGGAACGGCGCGTCCTGCCGGTACGGGGGCAGCTCGTGAAGCGGCACGAAGAAGGGGCGCGAGTCCACGCCCCGGGCCCGGAGGCCGGCCATGACCGCGTCCCGGCTGAGCCCGAATGCCGGCTCGACCAGCACGGAGTACATCCAGTGCACGCTCTCGGCCCAGGGCTCGGCCGGCGGCAGCGTGAGCCCGGGAATTCCGGCGAGCCCGGCCTGGTAGGCCCCGGCGAGCGCCTTCCGCCTGGCGAGAATCGCGTCCACTTGCTCGAGCTGAGCGCAGCCGATCGCCGCCTGGATGTTCGTCATGCGGTAGTTGAAGCCGATTTCGGGATGGTAGTAGCGGCGCCGGGGGTCCATGGCGTGGTCCCTGAGGAACGCCGCGCGTTCGGCGAGCGCCGGGTCGTTCGTGACGACCATGCCGCCCTCGCCCGTCGTGATGATCTTGTTCCCGTAGAAGGAGAAGGCGCCGATGCGCCCCAAGGCCCCGACCCGTCGCCCTTTGTAGCGTGCCCCGTGCGCCTCGGCGGCATCCTCGACGAGGTCCAGCCCGTGCTCGGCCGCGAGCGCGAGTAGCGGATCCATGTCCACCGGGTGCCCGTAGAGATGGACCGGGATGACGGCCCGGGTGCGCGCGGTGACCTTTCGGCGTGCGTCGACCGGGTCGATGCCCCACGTCCGGGGGTCAGAGTCCACCAGCACCGGTGTCGCGCCGGTGTAGCGCACGACGTTGGCCGTTGAGACGAAGGTCAAGTCCGGAACCAGCACCTCGTGACCCGGTCCGATCTCCAGGGTGGCCAGGCAGAGGTGGAGCGCGGTGGTGCCGTTCGACGTCGCCACGGCGTGGCCGGCCTCGCAGAACGTGGCGAAATCGCGCTCGAAACGTCCCACGTACTGACCGAGCGAGGAGATCCAGCCCGAGTCGACGCAGTCGAGCACGTAGCGCCGCGCGTTCTCCGAGAGCCAGGGGGCGAAGACTGGAATCATCCGCGCTCCTCTCGCACCTCGGCCACGGCCTCGCACACGTAGGCCACCTCGGCCTCCGTGAGGGTCGCGCCCGAGGGCAGGTAGAGCCCGCGCCGGCAGAGCTCCTCGGCCACCGGGAACCGCTGCCCGCGGAACATCTCATAGTAGATCGGCTGCAGGTGGATGGGAATGAAGAACGTACGCGTTTCGATCCCTCGGCGGGCGAGACGTCGGCGGAGCTCGTCCCGGGAAATCCCGAACGCGTCCTCGACAACGACGCCGTACATCCAGTACACGTTCCTCGCCCAGGGGCGCTCCACCGGCAGCGTCAGCCCGGGGACACGCTTGAGCTGCGCCGAGTACCGGGCGGCGTTGTCACGGCGGATGCGCACGAACTCCTCCAGCCGTTCGGTCTGGGCGAGGCCCACGGCGGCCTGCATGTTCGTCATCCGGTAGTTGAATCCGAGGTACTTGTGCCAGAAGTGTCGCTCGTCGGAGAAGGCGTGATCGCGGAGCCGGCGCCCGAGCCGCGCGATCTCGGGGTCGTTGGTGGTAACCATTCCCCCCTCGCCCGTGGTGATGATCTTGTTCGCGTAGAAGGAGAAGGACGCCGCCGCGCCGATGCTCCCGACGGGCCGACTCCGGTAGGTCGCGCCGTGCGCCTCGGCGGCGTCCTCGAGGACCCACAGCCCCCGGCGCTCCGCCAGCTCCATGACCGGATCCATGTCGACAGGGTGCCCGTAGGTGTGGACGACGACGATGCCCTTCGTTCGGTTGGTGACGGCGTCGGCGAGCTTCCCCGGGTCGGGGTTCCAGGTGTCCCGCTCCGAATCGATCAGGACCGGCGTGGCCCCGGTGTAGCGGACGGCGTTGGCCGTGGCGATCATGGTGAACGCGGGCAGGATGACCTCGTCGCCCGGCTGGAGCCCGAAGGTCACCAGGGCGAGGTGAAGCGACGTGGTCCCGTTCGAGCACGCGACGCCGTACCGGCACCCGACCATCTGGGCGAAGGTGTCCTCGAACTCCCGGACGAAGCGGCCGGCCGAGGAGATCCAGTTTGACTGGACGCACTGGGTGAGGTAGCGAAGCTCGTTGCCGTCGAGCCGTGGGTCCGAGACGGGGATGATCCGACGCGTCAGGGCCTCCTCCACCACGGGGATGCGAGGGAGGCGGACTTCCAGCGCCGGCTCGGGCCCGGGCACGATGTCGACCAGCTCGGCCATGACGTCGTCGGGCAGGCGCGTCTCTTCGATCACTGCCGATCCTCCTCGGTGCGGCTCTCCCGTCTGAGCCGTCGGATGGTTTGGGCGTAACGGAGCCCCAGGGCGGCGAACCGACGCAGGCTCGGGCTGGTCTTGGTCGTGCCGGCGCGCCGCTCGACGCACGCGTAGGGTACCTCGACCACGCGGAGGCCCTGGCGGCACGCCCGGTGGAGAAAGTCGATGCAATAATCGCCGTAGACGTGGTCCGGCCGAATGGGCACCCGGACCAGCGCCGCGCGCCGGGCCGCCACGAAGCCCGAGGTCCAGTCCCGCACCGGGCCGCCCAGCCACAGGGTTCCGAACGCGTTGATCGCCCGGGACGCGAGGATTCGGGCGGCCGAGGCGCGGGCGTCGCGACCGCCGGCGGCGTAGCGCGACGCCACGGCCACGTCGGCGTCGGCCGTCGCGGCAATCAGACGCGAGATGACCTCGGCGGGCATGGAGCCGTCAGCGTCGAGCCACACCACCACGTCGCCTCGCGTGCCCGCGATACCCTCGGCGATGGCCGAAGGGAGGCCGCGGCGGCCCACCCGGCGGAGGACGCGCGCCCGCCCATCCCGGGCGAAGGCGGTCTCGACCGCCTCCCAGGTCCGGTCGGGGGAGTCGTCGTCGACGACCAGCACCTCCACGTCGCCCACCGCCGCGAGGATCTCGCCCACCACGCCGACGACGACGTCGCGCTCGTTGTACGTGGGCAGCACCACCGACGCCGTCACGCCACCGCCTTCCGCGCGACCAGCACCACCGAGCTGCCGAATGGCAGGGGCCCGACGCGGAGTAGCGCGCGCTCGACCGCCTGCACGCCCAAGAGTGCCGCGTTGAGCGGGCGAGGCACGGGGAAGACGTCCGAGCCGCCGGCGGTCCCCCGTCGCGCGAGGCGGACGGCGGCCACCGCGGGGAACACGAGGCAGTAGGCGTAGGAGGCGAGGATTGGCGTGAATCCCGCGGCGCGGACCCGCGCGACGAGCTCGCGCCGCGTGTAGCGGCGGGCGCCGTGCACCGCCTCGTCGTGCGCCGACCGAAGCCAGTTGAAGGCGGAGTCGGTCACGAGGAGGATGCCCCCGGCGCGCAGGACCCGGTGGCATTCGCGGAGCGCGCCCTCCTCCGACACCACGTTCCGGTGGTAGAGCAGGTCGAGGCACAGGCAGGCCGCGAACGCCCCCTCGCGGAAGGGCAGCGCCTCCGCGACGCTTCCGGCGAGGTTGGCGAGGCCGCGCCGTCGGGAGAGGCCGAGCGCGGCGGAGTCGGCGTCCACCCCGACCCAGGATCCCTGCGCGGCGAGCACCGCAAGCGTGCCTCCGGCCCCGCACCCCACGTCGAGGCCCGGCCCGGCCAGAGCCCCGTACCGTCGCAGGAGCGAGAGGACCAACCGCCGCTTGGAGCGGAACCACCAGTGCGTGTCCTCGAGGTCGAAGTGCGCGGTGAACACCTGAGCGTCCATCGGCTACTCCGGAGATCCGCCGAAGACCTGCGCGAGGAAGTCGAGGTACTGGCTGGTGATCCGCGGCCAGCGATAGCGCCCCTCGACGTAAGCGCGGCCGCGCTCGCCCAGGATTTTCCGGAGCGCCTCGTCGCCGACCAGGGACGCGGCGGCCGCGCCGAAGTCCCCCCGCGCCCGGTCGTACAGGAGTCCCGCGCCCGAACGCTCCACGTGGCCCCGGAGCACCGGGGAGCGCGCGGTCGCGAGGACCGGCGTGCCCTGCGACCACGCCTCGAGGATCACGAAGGAGAAGCTCTCGTGAGGCGAGGGCATGACCACGGCCGTCGCGCCGGCTATCGCGTCGTGCTTCTCGGCCTCTGGGCGGAACCCGAGCGCCCGGATCGCCGGGTGGCGCGGGAGCCTGAGCGCAACCGTTCCCATCAGGACCAGGGTCACCGGCTCGGCGGCGCGCTCGCGCCAGGCGAGGAACGTTTCCACGAGGGCGCGGCAGCCCTTCTCCACGTCGACCCGGCCGACGTAGAGGAGATAGGGGCCCTCGATCCCTTGCTGTCGCCGGAACCGCTCCCCATCGGCGTCGGTGACCGGGTCGATCCCCGCGCCGATCACGGCAGACGGGAGGCGGGCCGTATGGAAGCGCTCTTCGACGAAGGCCCGCTCCTCCTCCACCTGGAAGACCAGCGCGCGCGGGCTCCGGAAGAGGCTCCGGAAGAGGTCGAGGTAGATCGGCCGCTCGTCGTGGGCGGTCGGTACCAGGACGGCCTTGTGGGCGACCAGCGGCAGGCCGAGCGTCGTCGGGAGGTAGAGGTAGGTGTAGAAGAGGAACACATCGTGGTCGTCGGCGTGGGCCCGGATCCACTCGACCAGAGAGAGGGCGAGGGGGCCCTGCCGTCGCACCCACTCGGCCTCGTCGAAGAAGGTGTGGGGCGTGGCGTAGAGCCAGTCCGCGTAGCGCCCGAAGGCGCGCACGCGGCGCCGGCGGTCCACCGGGAAGCGCCGGACGCGGACACCGTTGACCGTCTCGACACCCGGCGGGTAGACGTTCCGCCAGGTGAGGTAGTCGCGCGCGCAGGTGGTCAGCACCTCGACGTCGTGGTGGGGCCGGAGCGCTTCCGCCACCCGACGGCACTCGTACTCGGCGCCCCCGTCGATCTCCGGGCCGTAGCGCTGCACCACGAAGGCCAGCCGGAGGCGTGTCCCTGCTCCGCTCACCGGGGCGTCTCCGCGCTGGCCAGGGTCTGGAGGTGCTCCCGGAGCATCGCCCCGATCGCGTCGGCGTCAAACGCGCGGAGCCGCGTCCGCTGACCGGCGAGCAGGGCGGCCCGGACCCCAGGGTCGCGGACCACCCGGTGGACCAGTTCGGCGATCGCCGGGAAGTCCCTATCCTGGACCAGGAGGCCAGCGTCGCCCATCGTGCCGGGGACGCCCGCGGCGGCGTACGCGATCACCGGCACGTCGAAGTGCATGGCCTCGAGGAGCGGGACGCAGAAGCCCTCGTGCTCGGAGAGGCACAGGTAGGCGGAGGCGAGCCGGTAGTACGTGCACAGCTCGGCCTGCGACACCGCGCCGGCGAAGACCACGTGGTCGAGGAGGCCGAGCTCGGCGCAGAGCTTCTGGCAGCCGGCGAGATACGGTTCGGTGTCCACCGCGGAGCCGACGACGATCAGCCGGCTGTCGGGATCGAGGCGGCGGTAGAAGTAGTAGGCTTTGACGAGATCCTCGACGCGCTTGTTCGGGGCGAGGCGGCCCACGAACAGGAGGTTCGTCCCGCGTCCGTACGCGTCCTCGAGCGCCCGAACGGGCGGCGCGACGTACTCCGCCCAGTCGAGCAGGATCGGCAGGACGCCGGTCCGCCGGAAGCCCGAGGTCTCGAGCTCCCGGCGATTGAACTCGGACACGCCGAGGGCCAGCTCGGTCACGTTCTGGAGCCGCGTGAGCTCCCAGCGCCCGCGCCGGCAGCGGTCGGCGACGCGCGCGTTGACGCCCACGAAGTATTCGGGCGGCGTGATGTTGTGGTAGACGATGGCGCGCCGATCCGGCAGGCTCGCGAAGAAGCTCGTGACCTCCGACCCGATGGAGAAGTGGAAGAGCACCGCCGTGTCGGGCGAGGACACCCCCCGGTACGTCGTGTAGAAGTGGGCGTCCTTGAGGAGGCTCATGTGCCGGTACTGCGCGTACACGTCGGAGACGTAGCCCCAGCTCCGGAGGAGCTTCCGCAGGGCCCGGACGTGGTTGCCGATGGCGTCCCCCAGGTCGAAGTTCGACACGAGCTGGTGGACGGCCCGGAACGGGGGGCGCGTCATCCTAGCCGCGCCCCGGCCCCGCGGAGGACGGCCAGGTAGTTGTCCGTGACCCGGTCCCACGTGTAGTGGGCGAGGACGTAGGCGCGCCCGGCCTCGCCCATCCGCCGGCGGAGGGCGTCGTCCCGCGCCAGGACCTCCAGCGCCTCGACGAACTCGAAGTAGTCCTCGAAGTAGAGCCCCCCGTTCGACGCCAGGCAGTGGTCCCGCGTCACCCGGCAGCGTCCGTGGACCAGCGCGGGCGCCCTGGCCAGCCACGCCTCCATCATGACGAGCGAGAAGCTCTCGAGGAGGGACGGCTGGCAGAGCGCCAGCGTCGCCGCGTAGGCGTCCGCCTTGTCCTGGGCGGAGACGAACCCCAGATCGAGGATGTCCGCCGACAGCCGCCCTGGGATGCGCACCCCGCCCGGCCCGACGAGCACGAGCTTGAGCCGGCTCCGGGGATGCGTGAGCTTGTAGCGGGCGAAGTACTCGACGAGGAGCGGCGTGTTCTTCTCCGCCGCCTTCCGGCCGGCATAGAGGACGAAGGGGTCGAGCACTCGGTAGGTCCGCCGGAACCGCTCGCCGTCGCCGGTCGGCGGTGGGTCGACGCCCTCGCCGACCAGCCGGAAGCGCTCCGGGTCGGGGCCGGCCAGGCTCTCCGCCAGTTCGCGCTCGGCCGGGACGTGAAAGCAGGCGGCGCGAACCACGCGCAGGACGCGGCGGGTCCACTTGAGCCGGGCGAACGGCTCGTCGTGGAGGCAGGGGATCAGGAGCGAGCGCTCGGGCGCGACCAGCGCGCCCTCCCAGGTGGTCCCGAAGCAGTAGGGGATGAACGCGTACCAGTATCGGTCGCGCTCGGCGGCGAGGTACGCGTAGAGGTCGTTGGAGTTGACCGATTCCCGGACGAAGTCCTCCTCCTCGAACGAGGTGAGGACCCCGCCCAGGTCGAGCCGCCACTGAAGCCGCCCGTACCGCTCCGGGTCGCGCGGCCGGACCTTGAACCGCCGCACCACGAGGCCGTCCTCCTCGGTCACGCCGTCCGGGTGGTGGTCGGTCCAAGGTGAGGCATGATCGCGGGCGCACGTTGTCAGGATCTCCACCGGGACGCCCCGACCCTGCAGCGCTCGCGCCGTCGCACGGCACTCGGCCTCGGCGCCGCCCGCGATGTCCCGGCCGTACCAGGGCGCGACGAAGGCCAGCGTCTCAGGCAACGAGCCGCTCCAGGGTATCCCGCAGGCGGGCGGTCACCGCGGGCCAGCTGTAGACCGACTCCACGTAGGCCCGGCCCTGGCTTCCCAGCCGGCGGCGCCGCTCGCCGTCCTCGAGGAGCAGGTCGAGGGCCTCCGCGAACTCGTAGAAGTCGTCGAAGGCCAGTCCACCCCCCGCGCGGAAGACGTGGTGCGTGGTGACCGGGCACCGGGCGTGAACGAGGACCGGTGTCTCCGCCAGCCACGACTCCATCAGGACGATCGAGAAGGACTCGTTGACGGACGGCTGGCAGACCACCGTGGCCGCGGCGTAGGCGGCCGCCTTCTGGGCCGTGTCGAGATACCCCAGGTCCCGGACACCCGCGGTGCCGGGGGGCGCGGCGACCGGGCCGTCGCCGGCGAGCACGAGCGTCAGATCCGAGCGGCGGCCGGCGCGGTAGCGGACCGCGTACTCGATGAGGAGGGGGACGTTCTTGCCCACTTCCTTCCGGCCCAGGTAGAAGAGCAGCGGTCCCTCCAGCCCGTGCCGTCGGCGGAGCGCCGCGGGATCGGCGTGCGGGGGCCGCTCGAAGCCGAGTCCCACCACGCCGGCCGGGCGGTCCCCGATCCCGTAGAGCTTCTCGGCCAGCGCGGCTTCCGGCGGCGAGTTGAAGATGAAGCCCCGGCACCTCTGGAAGGTGTCCCGGACGATGCCGAGGTGCGCGAAGGGCTCGTCGTGGAGGCACGGGATGAGGACGGCCCGCCCCGGGACCAGCGGCACGCCGCGGAGGGTCGTCCCGAACAGGTAGGGGGCGAAGCACACGAGGTCGTACTCGCCGCCCCGCCGGTCGAGGTGGTCGAAGAGCTCCGTGCTTCCCACCGACTCCTCCGCCCAGCGGGCTTCCTCCCTCGGTCGGAGCCGCGAGCCGCGAAGGATCCGCTGCTGGAGCCAGGCGTGTCGCCGAGTGTCGCGCAGCCGGACGGGGAAGCGCCGCACCGTCACGCCCGCCTCGCGACTCGCTCCGGCCGGGAGGACGTTCGTCCAGGAGAGGTGGTCCCGCGCGCACGTCGTCAGCACCTCGACGGCGCTGCCCGAGGCGGCCAGGTGCTCGGCCAGCCCGCGCACCAGCGTCTCCGCGCCTCCCACGACGTCGGCGCCGTACCGGGGCACGACGAAGGCCAGCCGGATGCCGCGGCCCGCCGCCGGGGGCCCCTCGGCGATCTCCGCGCGTCCGGCCTGCCGCCGGCCGAAGAGCCGCCTCACGGCCGCCGGCCGACCACGGCGTAGTCCTGAGCGCCCCACAGAAGCTGGTTCAGGCGCTCGAAGTTGTCGTTGATCTGGCTCAGGAAGACCTCTTCGTAGCGCCGCATGTACCAGAAGGGCTCCAGACGCTGGAGCTTGCCGTCGGGCGGAACCGGATTGACGTATCGGATCTCCACGTCGCGGAACCCGGAGGCCTCCAGCACGAAGCGCGCCGCCTCGGGGTGGATCGGCTTGATGTGCGAGAGGTCGACGTAGAACGCGCCTGAGAAGACGGTGAGGCACGCCGGGTTCGGGGTCTCGCAGAGCAGCACCCCGCCCGGCCGAAGCTTCCGATGGGCCAGCCGGACCAGCGCGACCAGCGCCTCGGGAGGGATGTGCTCGATCACCTGGGCGCAGAAGATCCCCCCGAGCCCGCCGTCGGGTGTCGCGTCCAGGTAGGCGAGGGCGTCCGCCTGCTCGGCGCTGAGGCCGGCCTCCCGGCACCGCGCGACCATCGCCGGGTCGACGTCGATGCCGCGGGCGGTCAGGCCGGCCTCCCGGCAGAGCTCGAGGAACTCCCCGCGCCCGCACCCCACGTCCAGGACGGGGGCCGCGCCGGCGAACACGTCGAGGTAGCCGCGCTGGCGATGGCGGATTTCCTCGCGGGTCCCCCGGTGACGATCCTCGAAGCGCACGTACGCGGCTGCGGGAAGCGCGCCGAGTCCAGGCGGCACCACGGGCGGGGGGACGAGCTCGACGCCCGCGGCGGGCCGGCGCAGACGCTCGAGCTCGGCCCGGAGATCCTCGAGGCGCGCCGTGAGGGCGCCGAGGCGCTCGGCGACCTCGCGGTCCTTGCGCTGGCGATCCCCGCGCTCGACGGTCAGACGCTCCTGAAGATCGAGCGACAGATCCTCGAGCCGGCGGGTGAGGGTGGCCAGCCCGTCCCTGGCCGGCAAGACGAAGGCGTTGAGGAGGTGCAGCAGTGCGCTGTTGAACTCGACCTGCCGCGCGAGGATCAGCGTGATGTAGGGCCGGGTGACACGGCGGATGAGCTTCTTGGCCGCCACGATGACGGCACCCACCCCGGGGCGGTGGGAGGCGATGACGGGCTCGGCGGCTGTGTCCCAGCCGTCGTTGAGGTGCTCCAGATGCTCCTCGAGCTCGTCCTGGAACGTCGGCGCGCTCTCCGCGAGCTCGATCTCCATCTGGGTGATGCGCCGGACCTCATCCTCCGAGTAGAAGCCGGAGGCCCTCCGCTCCCGAACTCGCTCCTTGATCTCCTCCATCAGGCGGGCGGCGTCCGTCCCCTCGATCGCGCGGCCCTCGGTCACGCGGCCATCCTCGGGGAGCGGGAGTCGATCCGACGGCCTGCGGCCTGTGGGGTCACGCGGCCATCCTCGGGGAGCGGGAGTCGGTCACGCCTCGTCGCCTCCACCGGGTTGGAATCGCCAGCGGTGGGCGAGGCGCGCCACGCCCGTGTCGCGAACCCGGGAGCGCACGGCGAACGCGTAGAGTCGGCTGTGGTAGTCGTAGGGGTGGCCGTCGCGCGCGTGGACGGCCACGTCGAGGAGGTAGTCCCCCTCGACGAGGTCGAGCCGCTCGATCTCCATGGTGACGACACCCTCGCCGTCGACCTTCCCGAACGTGAGCCCCTCGAGCGCGGTGTTGGTGCCGTAGCAGCAGATTCCGTCCTTGCGGAAGACCCCGACGCCGAAGACGGGATCCTCGACCGGCCGTTGCGCGCGGAAGGCGAGGCGGACGGCGCAGGCGTCGCCCGTCTCGAAGAGGTACCGCTCGTGGCCGTCCCCGCCGGCCAGCTGGACGCGGGTCAGCTCGACCTCGCGGCTCCCCCAGCGGGCGCCGGTGCCGGTCCGCGCGAGCGCCTCGGCCTGGGCATGCTCGATCCCGAGCGCGCGGGCTTCCTCGCGGGCGACGTGCTCCAGGTAGCGGCCCACGACCTCCCGCGTCTCCCCGTGCGCCCGGAGCCGCCCCTCGTCCAGCCAGACCGCCTCGTCGCAGAGACGCTCGATGCTGCCGAGGTCATGAGAAACGAGGACGATCGTTTTCCCGCGCGCCTTGAACTCCTGGATCTTTCCGACGCACCGGTGCTGGAACGCCTCGTCGCCGACCGCCAGCACCTCGTCGATCAGGAGGACGTCCGGGTCCACGGTGACCGCGATGGCGAAGCCGAGCCGCATGTACATCCCCGACGAGTAGGTCTTGACCGGGCTGTCGACGAAGGTCTCGAGCCCGGCGAAGGCGACGATCTCGTCGAAGCGCGCACGGATCTCCGCGCGCGAAAGGCCCAGCAGCACGCCGTTGATGTAGATGTTCTCGCGCCCGGTAAATTCCGGATGAAACCCGGCGCCCAGCTCGATCAGGGCCGACACGCGCCCGCGCACGGACGCCTGGCCGGTGGTCGGCTTTAGGATGCCCCCCAGGATCTTGAGCAGGGTGGACTTGCCGGAGCCGTTCGAGCCGACGATCCCGACCATTCGTCCCTGAGCGAGGTCGAGGGTCACGTTGCGGAGAGCCCAGAGCCCTTCGCCTGCGAAGAGCCGGGACCCGCCTTGCCCGACGAAGGCCCGGACGAAGAGGTCCTTCACGGTGGAGACCTGACGCTCCCGATAGAGCCGGAAGCGCTTCGAGACGTCCCGGAGGGAGATCGCGATGCCCTGCGCCGCTGGGGGCGCCGACGGGCCGCTCACGGCCTCAGACCTCCTCGGCCAGGCTGTCGCGCAGGCGGTCGAAGATCTGCCATCCGCCGACGAGCGCGACGACCGCGCAGACGGTCACGGTCCCCAGATGAATCCAGTGCGGCTCGCGGCCGAAGAAGAAGATGTTCTGGTAGCTCTGCACGAGCCCGGCGATCGGGTTGAGGAAGTAGAGGGGCCGGAGCGGCACGGCCAGCCCGTCGGTCAGGTGGAGCGTCGTCGGCACCGTCGACACTGGATAGAGGATCGGTGAGAGGAAGAACAGGAGCGTCAGGCCGTTCGTGAGGATCTGCTCCACGTCCCGGAGATGGACGTTGAGGGCTGACAGTGCCAGCGCGAGCCCGGTGGTGAGGAGGAGCTGGAGGACGAGAAGCAACGGCAGGAACAGGAGGACGGCGTGCAACCGGATGCCGAAGAGGAGGAGGAACACGAAGAGGAGGGGGAGCGACAGCAGCATGTTGATCAGGTTCGAGAGTACAGAGACCAGAGGCAGGACCTCCGCCGGGAACAGGATCCGCTTGACCAGCGCCCCCGAGCTCACGATGACGCCGGCGGCGTGGCCGAGCGACGCCGAGAACCACAGCCACGGGAGGAGGCCCGTGAAGAGAAAGACCGCGTAACCTTCCATCGGCACTCGGAGATAGATCGAGAACACGAGAGCGTAGACGAGCATCAGAAGCAACGGGTTCAAGAACGACCAGAGGAAGCCGAGGAAGGAGCCGCGGTAGCGCGCTCGGAGCTCCCGCAGGACGAGCGTCCCGATCAGGGCGCGGTAGCGATACAGATCAGCGAGACGTCCCGCCATGACCCTTCATTCTAGCCCCGGGCGCCACGGCACCCGCCTAGATGCGACGGCGCCAGTCGTCTAGCACGTCCTCGAGGCTCTGCTGCAACGAGATGGCGGGGGCCCAGCCGGTGAGCGCCCGGAGCTGGCTCGCGTCCCCGACGAGCATGGGGACATCGGTGGGGCGTACGCGCTCGGCAACCTGACGCACCTCGATCGGACACGCGGCAAAAGCGAGAAACCCCTCGATGACATCCTGGATCGACGTGCCCTTGCCGGAAGCGGCGTTGTACGTCCGGCCCGGGTCGCCTTGCGCCAGCAGGAGCCAGTACGCCCGCACCATGTCACGGACGTCGGTGAAGTCACGCCGCGTCGTCGTGGTGCCGACCTCGAGGATCCCCGACCCGCGTCCCTTCTCGATCTCGGCGATCTGCCGCGCGACGTCGCTCCAGACGAAGCCGAGGCTCTGCCGGGGACCGACGTGGTTGAAGGCGCGCACGATCACCAGCGGAATCCCCTCGGAGCGCGCGTAGTACCCCGCGTAGAGCTCCTGGGAGGCCTTCGACAGGGCATACGGCGACCCCGGGGCCCAGCGCCGGGTTTCGGAGATCGGCTGCTCGTCTTCCGGGACGACCCCGTAGACCTCGCCGGAGGAGACCATGAGGCAGGGCACCGGATGGCGGCGCAGCCCCTCGCAGAGTTGGTAGGTGGCCTCGAGGTTCGTCCGGAGGACGTTTGCGCGAAGCGCCCACGAGGTGCCGACCACCGAGGCGCCGGCCAGGTGGAAGACGCGGTCCGGACGCGTCGCCCGCAGCATCGCCGGGGCCGCCCCGGGTTCCGTCAGGTCGCAGGGGATGGTGACGACGTCCTTCCGCACCGCCGCGAGGTTGTCGATCGGCGAGCCCGGCAAGACTGTGCCGACCACCTCGGCGCCCTCGCGCAGCGCCAGCTCGGCGAGATGGCTCCCGGCGAAGCCGGCGATGCCCGTGATAAGGACCTTCACAGCGCTCGCAGCCTAGACGCGTTTGCGCCAATGCTCGAGGAGGTCCTTGAGCGTCACCTCGAACGGGATCGTGGGTTCCCAGCCGGTGGCGCTCTGGAACTTCGAGCAGTCGCCGAGGAGGAGCGTGACGTCGGACGGTCGCATCCGCGCCGGATCCTGCCGCACCTCGACCTTCACGTGCGCCAGGCCGAGGAGGATCTCCAGCACCTGGCCTGCCGAGTACCCCCGGCCCGAGCAGATGTTGTAGACCTCACCGGGCTCGCCGCGCTCGAGGGCCAGCCAGTAGGCCCGCACCATGTCACGCACGTCCGTGAAGTCGCGAACCGACTCGAGGTTGCCCACCGAGACGACCGGCTCGCGGACCCCCTTCTCGACCTCGGCGACCTGCCGGGCGAAGTTCGAGGTGACGAAGACCTCCCCCCGTCGCGGCCCCGTGTGGTTGAAGCCGCGCGTGCGGACCACCGGGAGCTGGTAGCTCTTCCAGTACTGGTAGGCCAGCAGGTCCTGGGCGACCTTGGAGACGGCGTAGGGAGACAGCGGCCGGAGCGGGCTGTCCTCGCGGATCGGCACCTCGTGGGGCAAGACCAGCCCGTACTCCTCGCTCGATCCGGCGACGTGCACGCGCGCGGACAGCCCGAGGTCGCGGATCCCCTCGAAAAGGTTCACCTGGCCCAGCACGTTGCCGCTCAGAGTCTCGCTCGGCGTGAGCCACGACGTGGGCACGTAGCTCTGGGCCGCCAGGTGGAAGACGCGGTCCGGCCGCACCTCACGGAGCATGCGTCGAACGGCGGTCGCGTCGCGCATGTCGCACTCGACGCGCTGCACCCGGTTGCCGAGGTGCTCGACGTTGTCCAGGCGGCTCCGCCACCGGTGGAGGCCGAAGACCTCCACGTCGTCGCGGGCGATCAGGTAGTCGGCCAGGTGGCTTCCGACGAAGCCGGTGAAGCCCGTGATAAGGACGCGCATCAGGAATCTCCCTCGAAAAAGCTTCGGACGGCGGCGATCACGGCGTCGATCTCGTCGGCCCGAAGCTCAGGGAAGCACGGGAGCGAGAGCACCTCTCGGGCGGCGGCCCACGCCGCCGGGAACGGCGTCGCATCGTAGCCCAGATCGCGGAACAGCGGCTGCGCCGGAATGGGGAGCGGGTAATGGCACGCGGTTCCGATCCCGGCCGCGGCCAGGTGTGCCTGGAGGGCGTCCCGGCGGGGCGTGCGCACGGTGTACTGGTGGAACACCTGCGTGGCGCCCGGCCGCTCGGCCGGCAGGACGACCGGCAATCCGGCGAGCCCCGCGCCATAGCGCGCGGCGACGGCTTGCCGCGCCGCGGTCCATTGCGGCAGATGGTGAAGCTTCACCCGCAGGATGGCCGCCTGGAGCTCGTCGAGCCGCGCGGTCCACCCGCGTTCGGCATGACGGTACTTCTGCGTCTCCCCGTGGTTCCGGGCCAGCCGCAGGTGGGCGGCGAGCGCCGGGTCGCCGGTCGTGACCAGACCGGCGTCACCGTAGGCTCCGAGGTTCTTCGTGGGGTAGAAGCTGAAAGCCGCCGCCCGGCCGTGCCCGCCCACGTGCCGTCCGCCGAGGGTCGCGCCGAACGCCTGGGCGGCATCTTCTACGAGGTGCACCCCGTGGTCGTCCGCCAGGGCGCGGAGCGGTCCCATGGCGGCCGGCAGCCCGTAGAGGTGGACGGCCAGGATCGCGCGCGTTCGGGGCGTGAGGGCCGCCACCGCGCGATCGGGGTCGAGCGTGAGCGTGGCGGGATCGACGTCGGCGAAGACGGGCCGGGCCCCCAGCCTGAGCACCGCCGTGGCGGAGGCGACGAAGGAGAACGCCGGCGTCACCACCTCGGTGTCCGGCCCGACCCCGAGCTCCTGGAGGACGAGCTCGATCGCGTCCGAGCCGGAGCCCACGCCGACGGCGTGGCTCACCCCCAGGTAGGCGGCGCTCTCCGCCTCGAACGCCTCCCCTTCGGGGCCCAGGATGAACCGGCCGCTCCGGAGGACGCGCCGGACCGCGGACTCGATCTCCGGCTCGAGCCGCTCGTACTGGCGGGTCAGATCGAACTGGGGGATTTTCACTGGAACCCGGCGAACCCCCGCCCGAAGGCGTACTGCCCCACCTCGAGCAGGTTCACGGTGATCCGGAACTCGTCCTCGTCGGTCCGGTCGATGTACGCCGCCGTGATGCCCCAGCACTGCTCGCGGAAGTCGACTTCGAAACGGTTTTCGATGACGGTGCCAGTGTCGACATTGTAGTCACTGGAGAACCGCACGGTCCACCGGGTGCCGATCTTGGCCTGGATCGAGCCCTGGATGAAGGCGATCTCACCGTCATTGCCGTGCCGTGTGCCGAACGACGCGCGCCAGCGCGACGCCTCGTAGAAGAGGTCGGTGGTGGCGGCGGTGATGCGCGCCTCGTAGGGGTCGAAGGCCGCCGTTCCCCGGAAGCGGAAGCCGTAGACGGGCTCGAAGATCAGGTCCGCGAAGACGTCGGAGAGCCGCTTCGGCGTCTCGCTGATGGTGGTGGTCGGGACCGTCTCCTGGGCGAGCCTCCGTCGCCGCGCCGCTGCCGTCGTCGTGGTGATGGGCGTCGGCACGGGACTTCCGACGATCGTCGTCACGATGGGGTCCGGCTCGATCGTGTAGGTCTGGCTGAGGGTGAAGCGGACGAGCTCCCACACGCGCCCCGGGCGGTCTTCCGTGCCGACCGCGCGCGCCTTGAGCCGGTTCGTCAGGGAGTAGGTGACCGTGTGGGACGGCTCAATGGTGTCGATGCCGTCCCACTGGGGGAGGTCCTTCGAGTCGTCGCCGCCCAAGAACTCGTAGCTCACCCGGGGCTCGATCACGTGCTGCATCTTCTGGATGCCGAGCGCTCCGTCGAGGTCGAACACGCGGTACGCCCGCGCCTCGAAATCGGCACCTGCCTCGAGGAGCGAGCGGACCGTCAGCTCCTTGACGGTGTCCTCGACGACGAAGCCCTGATCCACCGTCGTGCCCACGACCCTGGTGTCATAGATCGTCTCGCGGATGCCGATCCGCGGGGTGAGCGTGAAGAACCCGCCGGGCGTCAGCGGATAGGACAGGCGGGGGTGAAGATCGAGCCGCTGCCCCGCCGATCCGATGTCGCGCACGAAGTTGTTGTAGGAGCTGTCCAGCTCGAAGAGCAGCCCGGGCAGCCCCGGGATGGGCTGCTGGAAGGCGTTGAGCCGGAGCTCGGGCAGGCGCTGGAGCTCGATCGGCTCGTCGGTCGTGAGGTCCTCGTAGAAGAAGAGCCGGCCCACGAAGTTCCACTTCTCCCAGCGCTGCGTGAGGGAGATGTTCGAGTCCAGACGCTGCGCGCTCCGCTGGTCGAGCGAGTCGCCGAACTGCTCGAGGAACTGGTCGTCGCTGACGCGTGCCACGTCCGCCTTGAAGACCATCCGCGGCGTGATGATCTCCTCGTGGCGGAGGCTCACCACCCAGCGATCCGCGTCGTAGTCCGGCGACTCCTTCGTGTCGTGAAGGTAGAAGCCATCCAGCTCACCTCGCGATCCCTCACGCCGGACGTAACGGTAGGTCGCCCCGATCCCGAGCCCGCGCTCCTGGAAGTAGGCCGGCGACAGCGTGAGGTCCTGGCTGTCCGACAGCACGATGTAGATCGGCTGCCGCACGAAGAATCCCTTGTCGCTGCTGCTTCCGAAGGTCGGCACCAGGAGGCCGCTGTGACGGTCCTTGCGCAGGCTCGTCGCGAAGAATGGGATGAAGGGGACGAGCGGGACCTTCCAGACCCAGAAGGACGCATTCGTCCCCCACATCCAGTCGTCGAGGTGGGCGGTGGCCGAGCCCATCCGGACCGACCACGCCGGGGTCTCGTCCTCACAGGTCGTGAAGACGCCGCCCGCGATGCGGTAGGACTTGTCCCCGAACCGCTCCATGCGGTTCCCGGTGAAGAAGAAGTGTGGCTCGGCCGCGGCCGCGGCCTTGTACACGATGCCGGTGCCCGTCCGGAGGTTGTACTCGACCCGCTCGCCGGTCAGCCGGTCGCGACCGTCGAACAGGACCACGCTGCCGGTCGCGACGGCCTCACCCGTCTCGGTGTTGACCTCGATGCGATCGGCCTCCAGGCGCACGTCGCCCTGCTCGATCTGGACGTTCCCTTCGGCGAGGAGGAGGCGGTCCCGGTCGAGGTTCTCGACACGGTCGGCGTAGACGGTGACCGGGGTGCCGGCCTCGAGGGAGAGCCGCTGGCGCTCCTGACCCCGCACCAGGCTCGGGAGGAGGGCGAGCGACGCGACGACGATGAGCCAGACAAGACGGTTGAGGAGCACGAGCCTCCCCCTCGACGAGGTGGCCCGTCGCGTGCGGGGCCCAACCGTCGAAGTGACGCGGAGTTGGGGAATGCGGGCATCGTATCAAAGCCCCTGCAGGGACGCAATCTTTGGAACGCCGTTCGGGCCCCGTGGGCCGCATGCCAATGTCAAGAATCCGGCCGTTTGGGCGGGGCCGTAGAGAGGAGGTGAGTGAGGACCAGGCCGCGATCGGACACCTGACTCGAGAGGGGGTCCCATGAAGTCTCGGAGGCATCGACGAATGCTCGAAGCGGGCGTTGCCCTCGGGCTGGCCCTGGGGATCGCTGGACCCGCACTCTCGCAGGGCGCCGGCGCCGCGAACGCCACGATCCGCGTCTTCCAGTTCCAGCCCAGTGCCGTCGAGGTCCGCGCCGGCGCCCGCGTCACCTGGACCAACCAGGACGACATCACGCACACGGTCACCTCGGGCGCCCCGGGAAGTCCGGACGGGCGGTTCGACGTGCCCCTGGCCGGCAAGGGCGCGAGCGGCAGCGCGACCTTCGCCGCGCCCGGGGTCTACCCGTACTTCTGCGCCCGGCACCAGTCCATGCGCGGCGAGGTGGTGGTGCGGTAGCCGCGCGCCCACTCGGCGCCGCGTCGTCCGCTCCTCAGGCTGGGACGCCCAGCGCCCGGCGGAGGCCCCGGATCTGCTCCCGGTGGTCCAGGAAGTGAAGCCGCTGGACCAGCGCGTACTCCCTCCAGCCGAGCTCGACGGCGACCAGCTCCACCCCGCCACCGGCGTCCGGCGCGCCCGTGGTGAGGATCGTGGGCACGGTGGGCCCGCCGTCGTCCGGCGGCGGGCGGTGCGCTATCTCCGCCAGGACGGCGTCGAGCTCAGCCTTGGCCTGGCGGAGCCCCTCCATCAGCTCGGGCCACGGGACCCGATGGGCGGCGCCCGAGAGCAAGCCCTCGTAGACCGGCGGGCCGGGCGGGCGCCGGCCCGCGAGGAGATGGCGGAGCTCCTCGGCCGCCCGTACCGTCGACTGAGCGACGTGATCGACGACCTGCGCCACCGTCCACTCCCCCGGCCGGACCGCCCGTCGAACGTCCCCCTCGCCCATGCCGGAGAGTGCCGCCTCCAGCTCCAGACCGGCCGCCCGGACGCGCGCCCGGATCCTTGGCGCGTCGAGGCTCGCCGCGCGGGTTCTGAGGTAGTCGACCGGCCGGGTCCGTGCGGAGTCGCTGGGGTCGGTCATGGCGAGCCTTTCGAGCCGTCGCCCGGCCCGCCCCCCGCGAGGTAGGCGCCAAGCGCCTCCTCGGCGAGGCGCACGGCGCGGCCGAGTGGCATCAGGTCGGGATCGAAGGTGAGCTGGAGGGAGAGGCCGTCCACGAGGGCCAGGATGACCGCGGCGGCCTCGTCGGGCGCGACGTGCCGGAAGGCGCCGGCCGCGGTCCCCCGCACGATACTCGCGGCCAGGAACCGCCGGGCGCGCGCGTACGCACGCCGGTTCAGGCGCGCGAGTTCCCGGTCGTGAAGTGCCTCCCCCCAGAGCTCGATGAGCACGGTCCAGAAGTCCGGGCTCTCCGTCGCCACCCTGAGGCACGCGCGGAGCAACGCGCGCAGGCGCCCGCGGGAATCCTGGTCGTTGCGGGCCTCCGTCGCCACGCGGCGATCGAGGTCGGCCATCATGGTGGCCGCGGCGCGCCCGAGGATCGCCCGCTTGTCCCGGAAGTAGTAGTGGAGGATCCCGGGGGTGAGGCCGGCCTCCGCGGCCACCCGCTTCATGGTGAGCCCGGTGTAGCCGTCCCGGGCGAGGCAGCGGATCGTCGCCCGGACGATCGCCGCGCGGCGCTCGGCGGCGACCCGTGGGCGCGGACTCACCGGGAGGCTCGGAGGACTCGGTGGATCGACATTGTTGGTTGGTCGACCAATTTACAGGAGACGGCGGGAGGCCGCAACGGCGGCGTCCGGCCGGCCGCGCCCCGGACGCCCGCCCGCGCCGCCGCCGAGGCTATACTGTTCGCCGTGACGCCGCTGGCGGGGCTGACGGTGCTCGACCTCACGCAGAACGTAGCGGGCCCGTACTGCACCCAGATCCTCGGCGACCTGGGCGCCGACGTGGTGAAGGTCGAGCGGCCGGGCCGCGGCGACGAGACGCGCGCGTGGGCGCCGCCCCTCTGGGGGCCGGAGGGCGCGCTCTTCCTCTCCTTCAACCGGAACAAGCGGAGCCTCGCGCTCGACGTCAAGGCTCCCGCCGCCCGGCCGGTGCTGGAGCGACTCGTGCGCCGCTCGGATGTGCTGGTGCAGAGCTTCCGGCCCGGGAATGCCGAGGCGCTCGGCTTCGGCGCCGCGCAGGCGCGCGAGCTCAACCGCCGGCTGGTCTACTGCTCGGTCACCGCGTTCGGCACCCGAGGGCCGATGCGCGAGCACCCGGGGTACGACCCGATGATGCAGGGCTACAGCGGTTTCATGCGACTCACGGGGCACCCGGGCCAGGCGCCTGTCCGCGCCGGCACCTCGATGGTCGACATGGGGACGGGAATGTGGGCGGCGCTCGCCGTCGTGACCGCGCTCAGGGAGCGAGACCGTACCGGCGAGGGGGCCGAGGTCACCGCGTCGCTCTTCGACACCGCGCTCGCGTGGATCCCTTACCAGCTCATGGGGTACCTGGCGACGGGTGACGTGCCGCAGCCCCAGGGCTCGGCGGCTCAGATGATCGTCCCGTACCAGGCGTTCCCGACGGCCGACGGCTGGCTCATGATTACGACGCCGACCGACGCGCTCTTCGCGCGGCTATGCGAGGCGCTCGGGCGACCGGCGCTGGCCACCGACCCGCAGTACCGCACGAACCCCGACCGCGTCCGTCACCGGGCGACGCTCGTTCCCTTGCTGGAGTCGCTGACGCGGCCGCTCGGGAGCGCCCCGCTCCTCGAGCGCCTGCGTGCCGCCGGGGTCACCGCGGCGCCTGTGCAGACCGTGGACCAGGTGGTGACAGACCCCCAGACCAAGGCGAGCGAGATGCTCGTGGCCACGCCCCGACCGGACATCCCTGACCTCTCCACGGTCGCGCTCCCCCTCCGCTTCGGCGACGAGCGCCCGCGCCCCCGCCGGCCTCCCCCCCGCGTGGGCGAGCACACCGTCGACGTCCTCGGCGAGCTGGGGCTCGGCGCCGTCGAGATGGGCGAGCTCCGCGCGCATGGCGTCGTGGACTGGCCGCTGCCGGAGTAGAGCGCCGTGAGCCAATCCCCCGAGGACGGCCCCGCGTGAGCGAGGCGGGCTTCCGCACGCTCCGGCTCGAGCGATCCGCGGACGGCCACGTCCTCACCGTGCTCCTCGACCGGCCGGAGGTGCTGAACGCGATGAACACCGCGATGGGGGAGGACCTCCTCGCCTGCTTCCGGGGCCCAGCTGCCGCCCCGGGGGTGCGGGCGGTGGTCTTCAGCGGGGCGGGCGAGCGCGCGTTCTCGGTCGGAGGCGACCTGAAGGAGCGCGAGGGGATGTCGGACGAGGTCTGGCGCGCCCAGCACGTGATCTTCGAGCAGGCCGCGATGGCGATCCTCCGGTGCCCGCCACCGGTCATCGCCGCCGTCGAGGGTTTCGCGTTCGGCGGGGGGTGGGAGCTCGCCCTCCTGGCCGACTTCATCGTCGCCAGCGAGAGCGCGGTCTTCGCGCTTCCGGAGGTCACCCGCGGCATCTTTCCGGGGGTCGGCGGGACGCAGCTTCTCCCGCGGATCGTGGGGGCGCCGCTGGCGAAGGAGCTCATCTTCACGGGGCGGCGCCTCCCGGCGGCGGAGGCGCGCGAGGTCGGCCTCGTGAACCACCTCGTGCCACGCGGGCAGGCCCGGGCACGGGCGGCCGAGCTGGCGGCCACGATCGCCGACAACGGGCCGGTGGCGGTGCGGCAGGCGAAGAAGGCGATCGCGTGGGGCAGCGAGACCGACCTCGAGACGGGCATGGTGCTCGCCATCGAGGCCTACAACGCGACGGTCGTCACCGAGGACCGCATCGAGGGGGTGCGCGCGTTCAACGAGCGGCGTAAGCCCCGATTCCAGGGGCGCTGACGATGCTCGCCCCGAGGGGACAGCCATGGTGTCCATGGGTCTCTACCTGACCGACGAGCAACGCGCCCTGAAAGCGGGCGTGGCCGAGATCTGCAAGCAATACCCCGGCGAGTACTGGCGGCAGCTCGATCAGGAGCGCGCCTACCCCGAGGCCTTCGTCGCCGAGCTGACGCGCGCTGGCTACTTGGCCGCCCTGATCCCCCAGGAGTACGGGGGCGCCGGCCTCGGCATCCTCGAGGGGGGGCTGATCCTGGAGACGATCAACGCGTGCGGAGGCAACGCCGCCGCGTGCCATGCCCAGATGTACATCATGGGCACGGTGCTCCGGCACGGCTCGGAGGCCCAGAAGCGCCGGTACCTTCCGAAGATCGCGACCGGCGAGCTCCGGCTCCAGGCCTTCGGGGTCACCGAGCCGAACTCCGGGTCGGACACGACGAAGCTCCAGACCACCGCAGTCCGGCGGGGCGACCGCTACGTCGTCAACGGCCAGAAGATCTTCATCTCCCGTGTCCAGCAGTCGGACCTGATGCTGCTCCTCGCGCGCACCACGCCGGTCGACCAGGTGAAGCGGAAGACCGACGGCCTGTCCGTCTTCCTGTTCGACCTCCGCCAGGCGCCGGGGCTCGAGGTCCGGCCGCTCCGGATGATGATGAACCACTCGACGAACGCGCTCTTCTTCGACCACGTGGAGATCCCCGCGGAGAGCCTCATCGGGGAGGAGGGACGAGGCTTCGCCTACATCCTCGACGGTATGAACGCCGAACGGATCCTGGTCGCGTCGGACTCCCTGGGCGACGGGCGGTGGTTCGTCGAGAAGGCGGTCGCCTACTCGAACCAGCGCGTCGTCTTCGGGCGGCCCATCGGGACGAACCAGGGCGTGCAGTTCCCGATCGCGAAGGCCCACATGGCGGTGGAGGCGGCGGAGCTCGTGCGGAACAAGGCGGCCGCGCTCTTCGACGCCGGCCAGCCCTGCGGCCCCGAGGCCAACATCGCGAAGTACCTGGCCGCGGAGGCGGCGTGGGACGCGGCCAACGCCTGCATCGACTGCCACGGCGGCTACGGCTTCGCCGAGGAGTACGACGTCGAGCGTAAGTTCCGCGAGGCCCGCCTCTACAAGACGGCGCCGGTCAACCAGAACCTCGTCATGGCGTACGTGGCCGAGCACGTCCTCGGTCTCCCGCGCTCGTACTGATCGATGACGCTGCCGCCGGTCGATCGCGTCGCCGTCACCACCGTCGTCGACAACTCCGTCGACATCCTCCGCGCCGACGAGAAGGTCGCCCGCCGGTGGAGCGTGGCGCGGGCGCGGAAGATCGCCGACCTGCGGGCCGAGCACGGCCTGGCCCACCACGTCGAGGTGACGCGCGGCGGGGAGACGGCCCGCATCGCCTTCGACTTCGGACTGACGCCCGGGGCCATGACCCACAACTTCCGAGAGCTCGGGCTGGATGCGGGGGCGATCGACGCGCTCGCCCTGAGCCACGGCCACTCGGACCACTTCGGCGGCCTCCTCGGTTTCCTCTCCGTCCACCGGCGCCAGATGCGGCCCGACCTCCGGTTCTACGGCCATCCCAACCACTACGTCGCGCGCTGGTTCGAGCGGGACGGGGACCGGGTGTCTCTCGGCCGGCTGGATCGCGGGGATGTGACGCGCTGGGACCTCGACGTGGTCGACGTCCCGGAGCCGGTGGTCCTGGCCGAGGGCGTCCTCCTCTCGGGCGAGATGCGCGCGCCCGAGCCGTACGAGGTGATCCCGCCGGTGATGCGCATGGAAGAGAACGGCGCGCTCGTCCAGGACACGTTCATCGGCGAGCAGACGCTGGTCGCCCACGTGCGGGATCGCGGCCTGGTGGTCGTGACGTCGTGCTCCCACCGCGGGATCGTCGGCATCTGCCGCCACGCGGCGCGGGTCAGCGGCGTGGCGAAGATCCACGCGGTGATCGGGGGCTTCCACCTCTCGGGCCTCGACGCTGAGCGGATCGATCGGGTGGTAGAAGCGCTCCGCGGATTCGAGGTCGACTACCTCATCCCCCAGCACTGCACGGGCGCCGAGGCGCTGGTCCGGCTCGCCCAGCGCATGGGGAGGGAGCTGGTGGTGAGCTCCACCGGCTCGACGTTCACCTTCGGCGGGTAGCGGGACGGACGCGTGGCCAAGCTGCCCGTTGCCTGCAGCCTGACCGAGGCCGAGCTCGTCGCCCGGCGGGCGGGAGTGCTGGCCGACGTCCGCCGGAGCCAGCGGGAGTCCCGGTGGCTCCCGGATGGCGTCGCCCTCCGGTTCGACGCCGGGCCCGAGAGCCTGACCATGCTGGCGACCTTCATCGACCTGGAGCGCCAGTGCTGTGCGTTTCTCAGGTTCCGGCTCATGGTCGAGGCGGGCGGGGGGCCGATCTGGCTCACGCTCACCGGGCCGCCGGGCACCCGGGCCTTCCTGGAGGCCGAGCTAGCCGGGGAGGGGCCGGAGGCGAGCTGACCCCCGCCCCGGCGGAGCCGACCTTGGTGCGCCCGTGGCCGGCTCTGGTACCCTGGAGGGCCAGCGCGCGGCCTGGCGGCCGCGCCAGGGGGAGCCGGCCATGATCCGCACACTCGCGGCATTCCTGACCGAGGGCGAGGTCCGCCGGGTCCACGAGGCCTCGCTCGAGATCCTGGAGGAGGTCGGGCTCCTCGTCCGGAACGCCCGGGCCCGCGAGATCTTCGCCAAGCACGGCTGCAAGGTCGAGGCGGGCGGGGAGAACGTCCGGTTCCCGCGCGCGGTCGTCGAACAGCACCGCGCGGGCATCCCGGCCAAGTTCACCTTCCAGGCGCGCGACCCCCAGTTCGACCGGACGGTGCCGGACGACGCGCCCGTCGTCATCTCGGGGAGCTCGGCGCCCGACATGGTCGACCCCGCGACGGGCCTCGCGCGGCGCTCGCTGGCGGCCGACATCGCGCGGATCGCGCGGCTCGTGGACCAGCTGCCGAACTACGACGTCTTCTCGGTCTCGACCTTGGCCGACGACGCGCCGCCCGCCTTCTTCTCGGTCACGCGCCTCTACGCGGCCCTCAAGTACTGCCGGAAGCCCGTGCGCATCAGCGGGCCTCCCGAGGAGCTCGATTCTATCCTGAAGCTCGCCCACATCATCGCGGGGGGCGAGGGCGCGTACATGGAGCGGCCGTTCATCACGCATCACTACTGCCCGTGCGTCTCGCCGCTCACCATGGATTACGACTCCACGGAGACCCTCATCTACTACGCCGAGCGCGGGCTACCCGGCCACCCGACCCTCGTGCCGAACGCCGGCCTGACGTCCCCCCTCACGCTCGCCGGCACCCTCGTTCAGGGGAACGCCGAGTTCCTGGCGGCGGTCGTGCTCGAGCAGATGGTCCGGCCCGGGAAGGCGACGATCTACTCGAGCCTCCCGACGGTGGCCGACATGCGGACGGGCGCCTACGCGCCGGGCGCGATCGAGACCGGGATGCTGTTCATGGGCGTCGCCCAGCTGGCGCGCTTCTACGGGGTGCCGTGCGGGGGGTACATCGGCCTCTCGAACGCCAAGGTCAACGACGCCCAGTCGGGCTTCGAGACCGGCATGTCGGGGGTGGCGGCGCTCCTCAGCGGCAACCACATCTTCAACATGGCGGGGCTCCTCGACGCACTCATGTCGTTCGACTTCGCCAAGGCGGTCATCGACGACGAGATCGTGGCGATGCTCCGCCGGATGAAGCGCGGCCTGGAGATGAGCGAGGAGAACTTCGCGCTCGACGTGGTCCGGGAGGTCGGGCCGGGCGGGATGTTCGCCGACCACTTCCACACGCTCGAGCGCATGCGGACGACCGGCTTCCTCCCCGAGATCGCCGACCGCGAGCCCCGCCAGGGCTGGCTCGAGAAGGGCGGCCTCGACGCCCAGGGGCGCGCCATGCTGCGGGTCCGCGACATCCTTACCCGCGACGCGCCGAGCCTCTTCTCGCCCGAGGTGGATGCGCGCCTCCGGCAGGAGTTCGCCGGCATGGTCGCCGCGACGTTCGCGCCGCCCGAGGGCTGGACCCGCGCGCCCGACGAGGCGCTCTCCGACCGGGCCGAGCGGAGGCGTCGCCGGCTCGCCCAGCAGGCCGAGGCATGAGACATCCTGTGTCAACCCTTCCGACGTCAGGCGGCGGAAAGCGTTGCGGCCCGATGGCGCGTGACGTCGTAGGGCTGGCGATCTTGCCAGCACCGCCAGATGACGCGCAGCCAGGCGCGGGCCAGGATCCGGATCGCGTGGGGATGATCACACCCGCGCGCGCGGGCGCGGGCGTAGATGGCGGCCGCCCACGGCGAGGCATGCCGCGAGTTATCGGCGAGCGTGGTGATGGCCTGGCGGAGGCGCTTGTTGCACGCCCAGCGGAAGACGACGGCGCGGTGCTTGCCGGACGCGCGGGTCACGGGGGCGGCCCCGGCCTCGGCGGTCAGCTGTTCCGCGGTGGGGAAGCGGGCGCGGTCATCGCCGAGCTCGGCGAGGAGCTGGGCCGCATTGACCTGCCCACTCCGCGGCAGGCTCTGGACGAGCGGGCCGTCGGGATGGTCGGCCAGGGCGGCGGCGATCGCCGCCGAGAGTTGCTGGATCTGGGCGACGAGCGGGACCAGGACGGTGACCAGGCTGCGGACGAGCTCGCCACTGGCGTCGCACTCCGCCTCGCCCGCCCGGCCGAGCGGAGCGCCGCGCAAGCGGCCGAGCAGTTCGGCGGCCGGGCGGCGGCCGCAGTAGGCGTGGCGGCGGAGGAACTGGGCCAAGCGGCGCTCGCCCACGCGCTCGGCGCTCTGGGGCGTCGGATAGCGGGCGAGGAAGGCCAGGGCGATGGGGGAGTCGACGTCGGCGAAGATCACCGCGGCGCCGGGCCAGA
>DATAFX010000071.1:0-3191 GCA_036257195.1 Candidatus Methylomirabilota bacterium
GTCGAGCAGGCGACGCCGAGCGAGCCCCTGCAACACGCCCAGCGAGAAGGTGCCGCTGCGGATGCCGCCTCCCGAGAGGCACAGGGCCGCCCGCGGCGTGGCATGAAGCTTCCGGATGATCGCTTCCGTGCGGAGGCGATACGCGCCCTCCAGCCCATCGGGGTAGGCGTCTTCGAGGAGTCGCCGGTTGAACCGGCGGAGATCGTCTCCGTCGAGCGTCATGGCCGTGGTGCCCGCGTGGACGCGGATGTACTCGCGCATCTCGTCGCTCAGCCGGAGACCGCGGACCGCCTGCGAGTCGTAGAGCCTCGGCTCCCGGAGCAGCGCGTTGAGGACGTCCGGCAGGCTTTCCGCGGAAAGCTGGCCCAGCCACGAATCGGGCTGGGCGGGACCCCTGGCGAGCCGCACGACGCGGTGCGAGAACGCGGTGGCAGGATCGGATGCGTCGTCCGTCTTGCCCCGGAGGGCCTTCAGCGCATCGAGGATCACCGAGCCCTTGATCTGATCCGCCGTGACGGCCCAGTCCAGGGGGTCCGCCGGGACCCTCTGGGTGGCGGCGTACTCCTCCTCCAGGACCCGGAAGAGGTGCAGGGGCAGAGCGCTCTCGGTTTCGCGTGGCGGGGGATCGGACGCGGGCGGCATCGTCATCTCGGCCCTCCGTCATCGTTCCGTTTCGTCAGAGCGCGAGCCGAAGGCCGCTCTTCCCGGCCCTCGCCCCAGCCGCGGCCGACGTACCGCCGCTCGTTCCTAGTTGGGCGCCCCCCTGAACCTCGCGGACGTCGTCTAGCCTCAGTGCCGAGAGAGTATGTCAGACACCGGTAGGGCGCTAGCCCTCGCGTCGTGCGGGCGCGTCAGAGTTTTCACGGCCCCTTGCATGAGACGCTCACCGCCATGCCGGGCCCCCACTCAGCCGTGACACGATATCGGGCGCCGATGGAGGGCTCCACCAGGAAGACCTGGTGAGTGCCAACGGCCGGGCGTCGCGAGGTCTGCGATCTACGTGGGACAGGAGATAGAGCCCGAGCCTGCCGCAGGATCGATCTGGCGCGCCAGCGCCGCTCGAGCGGCAGTCTGGCCGGCCGTCATGGCAGCCGCGGTCCGAGATCGTGAATCCGCCTCGGAGCGCCGCGACGCTCCGGAGTGCCGCGGTTCTGCGAGGAGTCCGTTCCTGGTTCGGGCGCGACTCACGGGGACCAGGCGCCGGCGTCTCGACGGCGGCGTGACAGCGCTCGCGGTCAGCGGGTCCCGACCGACGAGGTGAGGGCGAAGTCGGTCAGCTCGTAGCCGAGATCCAACCTGGGGCGTCCCACGCAGAGGTCGATCTGGCGGGGGCCGAATGCCTCGAGCGCCATGCCCGGTTCGGCGCCTTTGACGCCGACGAAGGCATGGGACTCGCGATAGCGACCTCGCAGATCGCCGACGACGCCGAGCATCCGAAGCGCCGCCACCGCGGCGCGCGTGAGATACACCGAGGCCTCGTCCGAGACCGCTCCCACAACGATGGTCCCCATCGGCAGCTGGCGAACCCATGTCTCGAGCTTGCGAGACGCCGCATTCGCCTCGAAGGTATCGAAGCTCGCCATCTCGATGACGCGACCGCCCGGATCCAGGGCGACGACGTTGTACCCCCGCCGATTGCGCGAGAGCTCGGTCCCGTTGAACAGGATCGAACTCGCGTTCCCGTACGGTCGACCGGCGCTCGACACCCGGAGATCGCCAGGACTCAGGACGCCGGTCGTCCCGATCTGGTAGCGCTCATCGGGGGCGAATCCCGGACGCCGGTAGCCGTAGCGAAGCTCGATGACATTGGGTGCCGCCCGCCGCGTGGGTGGTGGCAGGAGCAAGCGCTCCGTGGCCTCACTGTTCAACGGGAGCCGCTCGACCAGGGTCCCGTTCAACACCACCTCCACCGACTGGTTCACATCGGGGTCCGACACATCGGGTCGGAGTCTCAGGTGCAGCACCGGATGCCGGCGCAGGAAATCGTGCGAGACCCAGCGCTCCGACCGGACGCCGCGCTCTGGCAGCGGCAGCAGCTCGTACAGGTCGTCGTCGCCAAAGGTCCCCCTGAACCGCAGGAGAGGCGGGGGGCTTGAGCGGGCAGCCAGCCATCCCGCCAGCCACTCCGTGGCCAGTTCGGGTTCGGCGAGGCGCACGACGAGGTACCGGAGGGGATAGATCTGTCGGAGAGCCGTATCGGCTTCCGGGGGAAAACCGGGCGCCAGAAAGCGAGCGTGAAGCTCTCGATTGAGTGCGGGGACGTAGCCGGAAAAGCCATTCACGATGCGCTTGCCATGCCACAGCGACCTGAACATCGCGTCGGCAGCCGGGTTGCCCAGCTTCGGGGGCCATTCGAGTACCGCCACGTCGTCGGGATCGGCGCGGAGCATCTCGTCGACCGGGCGTGGAGCCCATCTCTCCGAATCGTACGCGGCAGGGGCGACGGCGTACTCGAGGGCGAGCGCGAGCAGGACGGCAACCACGACCCACCGTCGGAGCCACGCTCGCCCCGTCAGGCGTTCCTCAATCGCCCGCAGCCCGAACGCCGCGAGCAGCGCCAGTCCCACCAGCGTCAGCACCGCGAACCGCACGGTGACACGGACCGCGTGAAGGGGGAACAGCAGCGGATAGAGGTCCGCGTACGGCCCGGGCCCGACCTCGCGGCGGGCGACATGGATGACGGGACCGAGCGCAAGCACCGCGAAGACCGCCGTCAGGAGGAGGAGCAGGCGGACCCAGTCCCCTTCGGTCAGCCGGGTAGACCGACCCTTCAGTCTGGCGCTCCAGCCCCGGATGACGAGGAGGACGAGCCCCAGGGCCAGCGCGGCGTACAGGAGTTCCCGGGCGCGGGGCCGGACGATCAGGGGCCCCAGAAAGTAGCGAGCCCGGGGGAACTGGATCGCCCACGCCGTCCCGGCCAGCGCGGCCACGAGGGCGCCAGACCCGGCCCGGCCGAGTCGGGCCGGCCACGCCGATATCGGGCGGTCACGACGCAGCCAGAGGATGCTCGCCGCCGCCAGGGCGAGGACGGTGAAGCCCGGAAACGCCGAGGTCTCGGCGATCTGGCCCGACGGGCTGAATCGGTAGAGGAGGCTGCGCGCGCCCGGCTCCACGAAGGTCGCGAGGTCGGCGTAGTGCGTCGCTGTTTCCGTGAGCTCGCGTTCGTAGCCGGCTTCTTGCCGGACGGCCAG
>DATAFX010000094.1:0-6327 GCA_036257195.1 Candidatus Methylomirabilota bacterium
ATCACGGTCTTCGGCTCTTGGTCCGGGGCGATGACGACGCGCGCCTCGGATTCGAGCTGCGCCACGCCGGCGGGATTGATCTTGCCAGCGATCACGACCAGGGGGCGGGCAGGGGCGGTCATCGAGCGGTGTCTCCTTTCAGAAATGAGCCGCGCTAGGGATCGCAGACGACCGGCCTAGTGTACCCGCCTCGGGAGCCCCGTGTTACGCTCCCGGCGAGGCCACTACGAGCCGATGGCGAAGCGGCACAAGACCGGGACTCGGTATGCGGCCAACCTACTGTTCGAGTACGGAGTCGAGCGGCGACGGACCGCGCGGCCGCTGTGTGAGAAGCGAATAGTCGTGTTGAAGGCGCGCGACGCTCGCTCGGCGATCAAGAAGGCGAAGCAGTATGGGAAGCGCCACGAGGTCTCGTATAGAAACGCCGACGGTCACCGTTTTAGGATCCGGTTCCTTGGGCTGGTTGACGTACTGGCTCTAGAATTCGCCGATCCCGAGGAGGTCTACTACAGTCTCTTTCGAACGAGCCTCCCAGCTCGCCATCTACGACCCGCTCAAAAGCTGGCGGTGTTCAGGAAACTACGGGGGACGATTGGATCCTCTTGGTGGGCCGTGCCTGCTTGGCTGACCAGGCCGAGTCCGAAGCGCAGCGACAACCGACGCGGTTCCAAACGGCACGCGTGAATAGACGGCTCGTTCGCCTCCCGACCGCTCTGCATGCGCGAGAAGCCTGACGCCCGCGTGAACGAGGTCACGCCCTACGACGCCCTCCTCCTCGTCTCCTTCGGGGGGCCCGAGGGGATGGCGGATGTCATGCCGTTCCTCGACCAGGTGCTGCGCGGGCGGACCGTGCCTCCCGAGCGGAAGCGCGAGGTCGCTCACCACTACGAGCGCTTCGGAGGCGTCAGCCCGATCAACGCCCAGAACCGCGCGCTCCTCGAGGCGCTTCGGGCGGAGCTCGCGGCCCACGGCCCGCGCCTCCCCCTCTACTGGGGCAACCGGAACTGGCATCCGTTCCTGGCGGACGCGCTTCGCGCGATGGCGGGGGACGGCGTGCGACGAGCGCTCGCCCTCGTCACGTCCGCGTACAGCTCCTACTCGGGGTGCCGCCAGTATCTGGAGGACATTGCCCGCGCCCGGGCGGAAGTGGGCCAGGCGGCGCCGGCCGTCGACAAGCTTCGAGCCTTCCACGACCACCCGGGGTTCGTCGAGGCGAACGCCGACCGGGTGCGCGCGGCGCTCGCCACGCTGCCGCCGGCTCGCCGCGCGGCGGCGCGGATCGCGTTCACCGCGCACAGCGTCCCGGCGGCGATGGCGTCGGGATCCGACTACGTCGTCCAGCTTCGCGAGACGTGCGCCCTGGTCGCGGCGGCGGTCCCGCACGAGCCCTGGGCGCTCGTCTACCAGAGCCGGAGCGGTCCGCCGCACCAGCCGTGGCTCGAGCCGGACATCCTCGCCCACCTCGAGACCCTGAAGGCCGAGGGTGTCGCGGACGTCGTCGTGGCGCCGGTCGGCTTCGTGTCGGACCACATGGAGATCGTCTACGACCTGGACACGGAGGCCCGCGCGCGTGCGGCGGCCCTCGGCCTCGGGTTCGTGCGGGCGGGGACGGCGGGCACCCACCCGGCCTTCGTGCGGATGATCCGGGAGCTGGTCGAGGAGCGCGTCGCGGGCGGAGAGCGCCGCGCGCTCGGCGCGCGGGGCTCCCGCGCCGACGTTTGCGGGTCCGACTGCTGTCCGTCTGGTGCCCCCCGGCCGCCTGAGCGGCCGGGGGATTCTACTGCGCGGTAGCCGGTCTACCGAGCCACCGCCGCCGCGTGTCGGCGCCCGCCGACCGCGTTGCGTCGCTGACCGGCCCGCTGGGCCCGCATCGCGGCGAGTCGTTCGGGCAGCGGGATCTCGAGCCGCTCGGGCTGGCGCTGGCTGTAGTCGAAGCCCGGCAGCGTCACCCGCGGGAGCCGGGATCCGATGGCCCGCTCGATCGTCCGGAGGTCGGCCTCCTCGCTCGGGGAGACGAGCGTGAGGGCATCGCCGCGCGCCTCCATCCGCGCGGTGCGGCCGACCCGGTGGATGTAGTCCTCGGGGAGCGGCGGGACGTCGAAGTTCACCACGTGGCTCAGGGCGTCGATGTCGATGCCCCGTGCGGCGATGTCCGTGGCGACCAGCACCTGGTAGTAGCCGCTCTTGAAGCCGGCCAGCGCCTGCGTCCGCTGCGTCTGGCTGCGGTTCCCGTGGATCCGCTCCACCCGAACCCCGTTCCGGCCGAGGAACTCGGCGAGCCGGTTCGCCCGGTGCTTGGTGCGCGTGAAGGCGAGGACGCTGCGGGTGTCCGGCCGCGCGAGAAGCGCCAGGAGCAGGCGCGACTTCAGCTCGGCGGCAACTGGATAGGCGGTGTGGGTGATGCCCGTGGCCGGCGCCGCCGGGCGTTCGACCGCGATCGTCACCGGATCGCGCAGGATCTCCCGGGCGAGTCCCACGATCGGCGCCGGCATCGTCGCCGAGAAGAGAAGCGTCTGGCGGCGCTGGGGCAGGTGCTGGAGGACGCGACGGATGTCGGGCAGGAAGCCCATGTCGAGCATCCGGTCGGCCTCGTCCAGGACCAGCACCTCGAGGCCGGTGAGGCGCGCGTATGACTGTCCCAGGTGATCCAGCAGTCGGCCCGGTGTCGCCACCAGGATGTCGGCCCCGCGGCGGATCGCCTGCTCCTGGGGGCCGTAGCCGACCCCGCCGAAGATTGCCGCACCCGTGAGCCGCGTCTGACGGCCGAGCTCTTGGCGGTGCTCGTCGATCTGCGCCGCCAGCTCCCTGGTGGGGGCGAGGATCAGTGCGCGCGTGGTCCCGCGCGGACGTCCGAGCAGGCGCTGGAGGATCGGCAGGAGGAACGCCGCGGTCTTGCCGCTCCCGGTCATCGCGCAGGCGAGGACGTCCCGGCCCGCGAGGCCCGGCGGGATCGCGTCCCGCTGGATCGGTGTCGGGGTTTCGAACCCCAGGGTGGCGACGCCACGCAGGAGGTCCGGGTGAAGGTCGAAGGTGTTGAACGACATGATGTGGATACCTCGGGCATGCCTGGGCCCAGCCAGTCTTCCGCGGTGTTGAGGTCGCGTCCCACCGTGCGGAAGAGGAGGCGGGGTTGCGCGGTCTGAGAAGGACTCGGGCTCGAAGGTGAACCTGCGGTCAGAACCAGACGGCGGTCACTATACCACAGGACCGACCAGTCGGGGCGCGAGCCGCCCCTCCGGATCGGCTCCCGGTCAACGGCGGCCGCTCAGGCGGTGGCCTTGAGCTTCCCGAGGTAGGTCGCCAGCCGCGGCACCTCGACGTACTCGTCTCGGGCGCCGGCGAACGTGAGGCGATACCCGCGCTCGGCGTCGCGCTTCCAGGCCACGATGAGGCCGGCCTTGTAGGCGCCGATCAGGGCGTCGCGATCGGCCGTCGAGACCTCCACGGTCTCCTGGGGCGGCAGAGGTGAGGCCTTCGCGCTCTTCCGTGCCATGTTTGTGCCCTTCCTTGCCAGGCGACGCAGGGGAGCTACGGGACCTGAGCGGGCTCGGCGGTGCTGGCCGGGGACGTTTGTGGTCTTCAGTATACACCGATCTCGCGCGGGTCGCCGGGGGGCTCAGCGACCGAGACGCTCGGCGAGGAGCAGGGCCACGATCCACGCCGGCGCGAGCGCGGCGGCTCCGAGCAGCCAGCTCACGGCCGCCCGCGCCGCCGCTCCGCGGCGGTCCTCGCGCGTGAGCAGCCAGTCGCTGGCGAGCACGCCCAGGATCGCGGCCGCCGACGCGACCATGAAGGTCTTGCGCGGCGGCCCCTGGGCCGTCCCGGCGACGTTCAGGAGCGAGACGAACGGGAGGAGCCAGGCGGGCAGGAGCGCGGGCAGCCCGGTGACCCAGAGTAGCCGGGGTGTGGGGGCGGCCGCCCGCCGGGCGAGGGACCGCGCGCCCCATCGGCTCACGGCCAGGCCCAGCGCGGCGAGGCCGAGCGACCAGAGGAGAAGTGTCACCGGCAGGCCGAGCGCGCCACGTCAGCCGGCGGCGAGCGGCGCTGGCGCGTGGGGCAGCTCCTGCCACTGGTCCGGATCGTGGCCGAAGACGACCCTGGCGCCCTCGCGGTCGCGGAGCTCGCGCAGCCGCGCGAGAGACCGCGCCATCTCCTCGGCATCCCACAGGATCCCGGGGAGGAGATCCCGGTCCATGTTCTCCCGCGTATAGCAGGCGTCCGCGGTCAGCACGAGGTCCCCGCCGCGGTCCGCCCGCACCCGGAGGGACTGGTGCCCGGGCGTGTGGCCGTAGGTGGGGATGAGCATCACCGTCCCGTCGCCGAACACGTCGTGCTCACCGTCGACGGGCCGATAGTCGAGCGGATGATCGAAGTCCTCGGGGCTCGGGATGTAGCGCTTCGACGCCAGGATCGCCGGGTCGCGCGACGCCTCCAGCTCCCGGCGCTGGACGAGGAAGGTCGACCGCGGGAAGAACTCGTTGCCTCCGCAGTGGTCGAAGTGGAGATGGGAGTTGGCCACGTAGGTGACGTCGTCGGGCCCGAGCCCCAGGAGCGCGAGCTGGCTCACGACGTCGTCGCCGGGCCGGGAGCGGATGCTCATGAGCTTGGCCCGCCGCTCACCGAGCCGCCCGAGGGGATCCGTGATCGACGCGCGGTGTACGCCGGTGTCGAAGAGGAGCCGCCCCTCCGGATGGACGACGAGGCATGCGGAGATGGGCACCGTCCAGCGTGACCCGGGCTGGCGATCCGGCAGCATCAGCGCGGCATCGAGCTCGATGTAGCCGCCGCAGAGCATGTACACCCGGGGCATGGCGCTCTCCCATCTGGGCCGCCCGCGCCGGCGCGTGGCCCGGCCGTCTGAGATCAGGTGTCGTTGAGCCCGAGCGACCGCTCGATGGCGACCACGTCGGCGGGGCGGGCGAACGGCGGGGGCGCGGGCTCGCCCGCCTGGCGTGGCCGGCCGATCGCCTCGAAGAAGTGCTCGAGCCCGGGCGGGGAGACGACCCAGAGGAGGACCAGCTCTTCGTCGCTCTCGTTCAGGATCTCGTGGCGGACGTCGTAGCCGAGGAAGCACGCCGTGCCGGGCTCGAGGGGATGGCTCACGCCGTCGACCACGACGCGCCCCCGCCCGCGGAAGCAGATCTGCAATTCGACCTGGTCGCCGTGCGAGTGGTCGCGGATCCGCCCGCCCGGGGCGACGGTCTGGTAGCCCATCGACAGGCCCTCGAAGCGTGTGACGGCGGGATGGAGCGCCGGGTCCGCGTGCCCGTTGGCCGGGACCGGCTGCCAGTAGGACGGCCCGCCGCCGGGCTGTACGACGACCGCGTGCCCTCGCACCTGATCCATGTCGCCCATCGCGTGCCCTCCCCGCTCCGTGTCCCGCCAGTCTACCGCGCTTCACAGGAGCGAGAGGAGCCAACCTCCGCCCGTCAGTCGGGCGGGCGGGCGGCCAAGGCGCGCAGCGCGGCGCGCAGGCGGGCGTGGGCATCGAACCGCCACACGAAGTCGGACTCCCGCCGGCCGCCCTTGGCGAGGATCAGCTCCGCGAGCGAGCGACGCTCCTCCGCGCTCCAGCGCCCGATCCCGGGGAGCGCCACCACCAGCGGGGCCCAGCGGTGCCACCACATGGTCTCGCCGCGCGACCACGTGCGGCGCTCCTCGAGGCCCAGGAGGGCCTTCGCCAGGCGGGCGCACTCGAGGGCGCCCCGCGTGCGATCGCCGCCGAAGCGCTCGTTGAACAAGCGCATCATGTGGAGCCCGACGTTCGCGAGGGGGAGGAGGCCGATGACGTCCTCGCGCTCGGGCCCCGCGTGATAGTAGAGGTTGTGCCGGGCGAGCGCGCGGAGCGTGGCGCGCGAGCTGCGGTGACGGGGATCGCGCCCCATGGCCGCGACCTCGCGCCGCATCAGCTGCCGCGCCGCCGGATGCTTCGGCCGGAACCCCGCCTTCTGGTAGAACCACCAGGCTCCCGACTCGATGGCCTCCGCGTTCCCCTCGCCGAGCTGGTAGGGATAGATCGTGAACGCGTCCACGCCGAACAGGTGTCGCACCGTGGCGAGGACGCGGCCATACACGAGACCCGCCTCGGCGCCGCGGAAGGTCTCGAAGACGTTGTAGGCGATCTCGGCGGAGTTGAAGAGCGCGCTGTTCAGCACGTAGCCGATCGGCACGCCGTTCTTGAGGGTCAGGAAGGCGTACACTGCCTCGAGCATGAGACGGCGCTCCGGCAGGAGCCCGATGCAGGCGAACGCCAGGCCGTCGCCGCAGTCCACCATCCGCACGTCGCGAGGGTCGCCGTAGGAGAAGTTGTCGAGGTCGCGCTGGCGC
>DATAFX010000098.1:0-11387 GCA_036257195.1 Candidatus Methylomirabilota bacterium
GGCCATCGTCCGCACCCACTACACCACCCGGCCGACCGCTCAGATGGCCCTCCTGGCTCGCGGCATCTTCGAGCGCTGGGCCGACGAGGTGGGCGGGGAGTCCGGCTTCGTGCGGACCGGCATGCTGTTCGTGGGACCGCCCGAGAGCCGGGACCGGGTCGAGCGCACGCTTCGGATGAACCAGGAGGTCGGCATCGAGGCGAGCCTGATCGGGCCAACCGAGGTGCGCGCGATCAGCCCGCACCTCCGGATCCCGGAGGGCGCGGCCGTCGTGTGGGAGCCCCGCTCGGGCTATGGGAGCCCCCACGAGGTGGCGTCGAGCTTCGCGCGGCGCTTCACCGAGCTGGGCGGTCACCTCCGCCAGTCCACGGCGGTGACCGGCATCGACACCCACGGGGGGCGGGTCCGGGCCGTGCGCACCCCGCAAGGCGAGATCGGCACGCGCCACGTCATCATCGCCGCCGGCCCTTGGGCGCGGCCGGTCGGGCAGCTGGCCGGGCTGGATCTGCCGGTCACGCCCAGCCGCGAGTCCATCGTCACGCTCCGGCCGACGTTCGACTGGAGCCCGCTCCACCCGGTCACCGGTGACCTCGCCAACGAGGTGTACCTGCGCCCGGAGACGGGCGGGCTGATCCTGGTCGGCAACACGCGGGACACGATCGTTCCCGGCGACCCCGATGCCTACGAGGACCGCCCCGACACGGACCACACGACCGAGATCGTGACCCGGCTGGCCCGGCTCATGCCGGGCGCCACCACCGCGGCCATCACCGGCGGGTGGTCCGGGATGTACGAGGTGAGCCCCGACTGGAACCCGATCATGGGCAGCGCCGAGGGCGCGGCCGGGCTCCACTACGCGGTGGGATTCTCGGGCCACGGCTTCAAGCTCTCGCCGGTCGTGGGGATCCTGATGGCCGAGCAGGTCCTGGACGGCCGCGCCCGGACCATCGACATCACGCCCTACCGCCTCGAGCGATTCCGGGAAGGCCGGGAGCTGCGCGTGGCGTACCAGGGCGCCGGCGTGATGGGATAGGCCGCCCCCCGGGGCGACTTCCCGCACGGGCCGAGAGACGGAGACCGCGTGGACAAGGGCTGGATCCTGATCGAGCTGCTGCCGCAGCAGCTGATCAACGGTCTCACGATCGGATCGGTCTACGCGTTGATCGCCCTCGGGTACACCATGGTCTACGGTGTCCTCCAGCTCATCAACTTCGCCCACGGGGACCTGTTCATGCTGGGGGCGATGGTCGCGGTGTTCGTGCTGGCGGGGATGGCGGTCACCGAGCCCCTCTCGCTCGCCGTCGCGATCCCGGTGCTCGTCGGCGTCTTCCTCGTGAGCATGGCGCTCATCGCGGCTCTCGGCGTCGCCATCGAGCGCGTGGCCTATCGCCCCCTTCGGAACGCCTCCCGGCTGGCGCCCCTCATCAGCGCTCTCGGCGTGTCGGTGTTCCTCGAGAACGCCACGATGAACGTGGTGGGGCCCGGACCCCGATTTTTCCCGGAGTTCCTGCCGGTGGCGGAGTTCCAGATTTTCGGGGTCATCGTCCAGGACAAGCAGATCCTCATTCTGCTGGTCGCGACGGCGCTGATGGTGTGGCTGCACTACCTGGTCAATCACACGACGTTCGGGCTGGCGGTGCGCGCCACGGCCGAGGACAAGGACGCCGCCAGCCTCATGGGGATCGAGATCGACCGCGTGATCGCGATGGTGTTCGTCCTCGGGCCGGCGCTGGGCGCCGCGGGCGGCGTCCTCTTCGCGATGCAGTACGGCGTGGTCCTCTGGAACGCCGGCTTCCTGGCCGGGATCAAAGCCTTCACGGCGGCGGTGCTGGGCGGGATCGGCAACATCCCGGGCGCCATGCTCGGCGGGCTGCTACTCGGCCTGATCGAGACGTTCGGCGCCGGGTACCTTCCGATCCTGACGCACGACGTGATCGGCCCCGAGTACAAGGACATCTTCGCGTTCATCATCCTGATTCTCGTGCTCATCTTCCGGCCCATGGGGATCCTGGGCGAGCGGGTCGCGCGATGACGGCGCGGCCGGGGTTCCGGCCATGAGCACCTTCAACCAGGCGATGAGCGTGCCGCTGCGGGCTGTCGCGGGGTGGAGCCGCACGAGGAAGCTCGTCCTGCTGCTCGTGCTGGCCACGCTGCCGCTCTATCTCGGGACGATCATGGGCGCGCTCGGGACGGTGATCCCGCTCGCCTTCTTCCAGTCGGGGGAGCGGTACATGTTCCGCGTGCTCGACCAGGCGGGCATCTACATCCTGCTCGCGCTCGGGCTGAACGTCGTGGTGGGCTACGCGGGGCTGCTCGACCTGGGGTACGTGGCCTTCTACGCCATCGGCGCGTACTCGTACGCGCTGCTGGCGTCGCCGCAGCTCGGGCTCCACGTGCCCTTCTGGCTGGTCCTGCCGGCGGCGCCGTTCCTGGCGGCCCTCTTCGGGGTGCTCCTCGGCGCGCCGACCCTTCGGCTGCGCGGCGACTATCTCGCGATCGTGACGCTCGGGTTCGGGGAGGTGATCCGGATCCTCCTCAACAACCTCGACGCCGTCACCAACGGTCCCCGCGGCGTCATCAACATCGATCCAGCGACGCTCGACCCGGCGCGCCTCGACCCCAAGTCCGTGGCCACCGCCAAGCTCCTGCTCTACCCGCCGCTGCCGGACCTCCTCCACAACCTGCCCCTGACCCTGTCGTCGCCAGTCCAGTACTACTATCTGATCCTCATCCTGTGCGTCGGCGCCGTCTTCTTCTCCTACCGGCTGGAGGGCTCCCGGATCGGGCGCGCCTGGGCGGCCATCCGGGAGGACGAGGACGCCGCCCAGACCATGGGGATCAACAAGACGACGACGAAGCTCCTCGCCTTCGCCATGGGGGCGAGCACGGCTGGCTTTTCCGGGGTGCTCTTCTCGGGCCTCCAGGGATTCGTCAGCCCGGAGAGCTTCATTCTGCTCGAGTCGATCACGATCCTGGCCATGATCGTTCTGGGCGGCATGGGCAGCATTCCGGGCGTCGTGCTGGGCGCGATCATCCTCGTCGTGGTGCCGGAGGTTCTCCGCGAGTACGCGCAGTACCGGCTCACGATCTTCGGTCTCGGGCTCACCCTGATGATGCTCGTTCGCCCGGAGGGCCTGTGGCCGGTCCGGGTGCGGCCGTCCGCCGCGCCGGACGCCGTGGACACCGGCCCTGCCCCGGCCGCCGCCCGGCCGGTGACGCGCGTGGAGCTGCTCGGAGGGCCGGCCGCCGAGGCCGTCGGGGCGTCCCGGGACGGGTTCCTGGTCATCGACCGCGTGAGCAAGAGCTTTGGCGGTCTCCGGGCGGTGAGCCAGGTGTCGTTCAGCGTTCCCCGGGGGCAGCTGGTCGCCGTGATCGGCCCGAACGGCGCGGGCAAGACCACGCTGTTCAACCTGATCACCGGCGTCTACCCCGTGACGGCCGGCACGATCGAGTTCGATGGGCGGGAGCTCCAGGGCCTCCCGCCGCACGAGGTGACCGCGCTCGGCGTGGCCCGGACGTACCAGAACATCCGCCTGTTCCGCGGCATGTCGGTGCTGGACAACGTTCTCGTCGGCACCCACTGCCGCACGGCCGCGGGGGTGGTGGACGCCATGCTGCACACCCGCCGGGCCGGGCGCGAGGAGCGGGACAGCCGGGCGCGCGCGCGGGCGCTGCTCGACTTCTTCGGGATCCGGAAGTACGAGGATCAGCTTGCGATGAACCTGCCCTACGGCGACCAGCGCCGGCTGGAGATCGCGCGTGCCCTCGCCACGCGCCCCACCCTCCTCTTGCTCGACGAGCCGGCGGCGGGCATGAACCCCGCCGAGACTCTCGAGCTGATCGCCCTGATCCGGCGAATCCGGGATCTCGGCGTGACCGTGGTGCTCGTCGAGCACGACATGAAGGTGGTCATGCAGGTATCGGAGAACATCGTGGTCCTGGACCATGGCGAGAAGATCGCGGAGGGCGCGCCCGGCCAGATCCAGCGCGATCCGCGCGTGATCGAGGCCTACCTCGGGAAGGCCAGTTGACGACCGCGCCGTCCGCCAGCGCCGCAACCGCGCCGGCCGGCACGGGGCCGATCCTCGAGGCGCGCGACCTGGTCGCGGGGTACGGCCAGATCCGGGCGCTCAAGGGCATCTCCTTCCAGGTCCGCGACGGCCAGGTCGTCGCCCTCATCGGCGCCAACGGGGCCGGCAAGTCCACAACGCTCCGGGTCCTCTCCGGGCTCGTTCGCGCCCAGGGGGGCCAGGTCCGGCTGCGGGGCGAGGACATCGCCCGGGCGACTCCCGCCGAAATCGTTCGCCGGGGGGTCGTGCACTGTCCGGAGGGCCGCCGCATCTTCACGCGGCTGTCCGTCCTGGAGAATCTGCGCCTGGGGCACTACACCCGGCGAAAGACCGCTGACGAGGCGGCGGCGCTCGAGCGCGTCTTCGCCCTGTTCCCGATCCTCCGGGAGCGGCGGACGCAGTTCGGCGGCACCCTGTCGGGCGGGGAGCAGCAGATGCTGGCCATTGGCCGCGCGCTGATGACGACGCCGAAGATCCTGCTGCTGGACGAGCCGTCGCTCGGGCTCGCGCCGCTCCTCGTCCAGCAGATCTTCCAGACAATCGAGCAGATCAACCGGCAGGGCACGGTCGTGCTGCTGGTCGAGCAGAACGCCAACCTTGCCCTCCGGATGGCCGACCGCGCCTACGTCCTCGAGGCCGGACGCATCGTGCTCGAGGGGAGCGGCGTCGATCTGCTCGCCAACGACGCCGTCCGGAAGGCTTACCTCGGGGAGACGTAGCCGGACGGCGACCCGGCGCACGCCGACGCGGAGCCGGGCGCCGCGATCGCGACAAGGAGGCTCAGCTTGAACGTCCCGCGCACCGATGACTTCGTGGGCCGGCACCTGATCGTCGACGCGTCCTCGTACAACCGGCGCAACCTGACCTCGACCGACGCCATCTTCTCGCTCCTGGAAGCGCTCGCCCGGAACCTCGACATGACCCTGATCATGCCACCCATCGTCTGCCGCTACCCCTTCGCCAACAGCGAGCTCGAGGCGTTCTGCGACGACGTCGAGCAGGAGCTCAAGCGAAAGGTGAACGACGGGAGCCACGGGGCCGCCGCGGAGCCGAGCCTCACCCCCATCACCGTCATGCGCCAGCACCTGAAGAAGCGGCAGCTGGAGGACTCCGGTGTGACCGGCATCAGCATCTGGGCCGAGAGCCACTGCGCGATCCACACCTGGGACGAGGACAACTACTTTGCGTTCGACGCCTTCTCGTGCACGGACTATCGTCCGGCGGACGCGATCCGGCTGCTCCTCAACACCTTCGACATCGAGACGATGAACTGCGTCAACCTGATGCGCTTCCAGCGCGGGCTGCCGCGCCTCACCCACTTCCAGGTCAACGCCCGCTGGGAGGTCCTGATCGACGGCCAGAAGGCCGGCGACCTCGAGACCTACGAGTTCCGGTAGCGGCTGATAGCCCGCGCCCGGCCGCCGCCGAAACGCGGCGGCCCGCCGAGCGCTCGGGGAGCGAGCGACCGACGGGCCGACCGTGCTGGGTCCCGATGCGACGTTAGGTGGCGCCGAGCCGCCCCGCGGCCTTGCTATTCCTTCCACTGCTCGACCAGCCGGAACGTCCCTTTCTCGACCGTGTAGATGTACATGGGTGCCGTCACGACGTCGCCGTTCTCGTCGAACTTGTACTCGGGAACTAGAGTGCCAGGAACCGCCGACTTGTGCAGGACGTCGATGATCTTGTCCTTGTCGGTGCTCCCCGCCTTCACGATCGCGTTCGCGACGATGTTGGCGTAGTCGTAGCCGTAGATGTCGTAGCCGGCGGGGTCCGTCTTGTACTTCGCCTTGAACTTCTCGGCGAAGGCCTTCACCTTATCGGGCGCCCCCGGACCGGAGTACGGCGGGGTCTGGAAGGTGAAGTAGACGGCCTCGGTGGCCGACTTCTTGTCGCCAGCGGCTCCCGCTGCCTTGGGCATGCCGGGATCGTAGTACCCATCGCAGCCGACAATCGGCTTCTTGAAGCCGAGCTGACGGGTTTGCTTGACGAGCAATCCGGCCGACGTGTTGAAGTTCGTGCAGTAGACGATGGCGTCGGGGTTCTCGGTCTTGATGATCTTGGTCAGGACCGCCGAGTAGTCGACGTCCTTGGGCTCGACGCCTCCGAACGACGTGACCGAGCCGCCGGCCTTCTCGATCGTGGCCTTCGCGACCTCGGTCACGCCTTGGCCGAACGCCTGCTTGTCGTTGAGCAGCGCGAATTTCTTGGCCTTGAACGTCCGCATGACGTAGGCGACGCCCGCCTTGCCCTGAACGTTGTCGTTGGCGACGGGCCGGACCAGGTTCTTCCATCCCTGCTGGGTGATCTTCGGGTTGGAGGAGAGGGTCACCTGCGGCAGGTTGACCTTGTTGATGATGGGCGAGCCGGCCAGTGTCGTCCCCGAGCACATGTGGCCGATGAAGACGACGTTCTTCGCGTCGTCGGCGATCTTGGTGGCCACGGTGCCAGCCTGCTTCGGATCGCAGGCGTCGTCCTCCGCGACGACCACGAATTTCCGGCCCCCGAGGACACCGCCCTTGGCGTTCCACTCGTCGAAGCCGAGCTTGACCCCGTTGAGGTACCCTTGTCCGAGCTGGGCCACGTCACCCGTCAGCGGTCCGGCCCAGGCGATCTGGATCGGGGCGGGCGCTTGCTGGGCCGGCGCGGTCAGCGCCGCTCCCAACACGAGGGCGAGAGCCACGAGACACCAGACGACCCGCGAGGTGAGCCACGCACGCATGATCACGTCCCCCTGTATTGTGGGTGAGGGCTTGGTGGCCCGATGCCGTCCTGGGGCACATCCTGGGGTTCGGGCCGGGGCGACTCGTGTGGCGATACCGCCTCCCTGCCACTCCGCGGTCAGGTTGCCCGGATTCTACGGCCGGCCTTCCGGGAGGGTCAAGCGGGGGGCGCCGAGCGGGGGGCGCCGAGCGAAGCGAGGGCGCCAAGGTGACCGAGGGACGCTACGAGGCCGTGATCGTGGGGGCCGGCATTGCCGGCCTGACCGCCGCGTGGACGCTCCGGGACCGGAGGATCCTGGTCTTCGAGGCGACCGACCGCGTCGGGGGGCGGATGCGCTCCGAGCCCCGGGGACCGTACTGGCTGAACGTGGGGGCCCACCTCTTCGGGGGCCCGGGGACATTGCTGGATCGGCTCGTCTCGGAGATGGGCCTCGAGACCCGGCGAATCCCCGGCAACCGCATGGGGCTGGCCTTCCGCGGCCGGCTGCTCGCCAGCGGACGTCCCGAGACCTATCCGTTCCGCCTCCCCCTCTCGTGGCAAGCGCGCCTGTCCTTCGTGCGAGCGGGCCTCCGGCTTCGCGCGGCGACCCGGGAGCACGTCCGCGCCGCGCGCCCGCGTCCCGGGGAGTCGCCGGACGAGACGCGCGCCCGGGTCCTCGCCCACCGCACCGACCAGACCTTCGCCGAGTACCTGGGCGACCTCCACCCGGACGTCGCCGCGATCTTCCGGGCCATCGCCGAGCGGGTCGCCGCCGAGCCGCAGGAGATCTCGGCCGGGTGTGGCGCCGCCTTGTTCGCTCTCGTCTGGGGCGATGACCAGTCGGGGGCGGCCCGCAACCTGATCGGTGGCTCGGCGCTCCTGCCGCAGGCCCTGGCGCACCGGCTGGGCGAGCGCGTCCTGACGGGCGCGGCGGTCGAGGAGGTGGCCCGGGACGCGGACGGCGTCCGGGTGCGATTCCTCCGGCAGGGCGTCCGGACGGAGATCGCCGCCCACTACGCGATCGTCGCGACGCCGTCGTACGTGACCCGCGCGATTGTCCCCGATCTTCCCCGGGACACCGACGAGGCGCTCGGATGGATTCCCTACGGTCCCTTCGTCTGCGGGGCCTTCCTCACCGAGGAGTCTGGGCCGATGCCCTGGGACCACATCTACGCGGTCGCCGTGGCCGACAAGTCGTTCAACATGCTCTTCAACCACGCCAACCCGCTCCGCACCGGGGACAAGCGCGAGCCGGGCGGCAGCCTCATGGTCTACGCCGGCGGCGAGCTGGGGAGGCGGCTCCTGCCGATGTCCAACGACGAGATCCGCACGCTCTTCCTGCGTGACCTCCATGACGTGCTGCCGGAGACGCGTGGCATCATCCGGGAGGTCCTGGTCCAGCGCTGGGAGCACGCGATCCCGTACGCGCCGCCGGGGCGGGCTCGGATCCAGCCGGCGCTGACCCGGCCGCTCGGCCGGGTGCTCCTGGCCGGGGACTACCTGGAGCTGCCGGAGATGGAGGCGGCGGCCGCCACGGGTCTCGAGGCGGCGCACGAGGTCCTCCGGCGACTCGGCGCGCCGTGAGGTGAGCGAGCCCTCGGAGTCTGGCCGGCTACGGTCGCGCCGAGATGCGAGTCGCCCGGGTCCAGGGCTCCGCGCCCGCCCGCAGGACATCGAGCACGTCCATGCAGTCGTCGTCCACGAGCACCAGCGGAGTCTTCGCGCCCAACGGGCGCTCGAAGCGGACCCGGCCACGGTCTTCGTGGATCTGCCACGTGGGTCGGCGGCAGTCGAGGTAGTAGTCGGGGTGGAAGGCGAGCCGTCTGGCCGCGGCAGTGGCGGTCACCGGAGGCTCCTCTGGGCGGCTGACGCCCAGCCGCGGGCCAGGCGCGGGTCCTCGGAGCGGCCGTCATGGGGACGCACCGCGGGCTGGTCGAGCTGGTGGACGACGAGCTCGCCGATGCGCATTCCGTACTCGAGCGCCAGCGGGGTGAAGCGGGTGTTGTTGCGGATGGCCAGGGTCGCCGCGCCGCACCAGCCGGGATCGAGCCACAGGGCCATCGCAGGGTCGAATCCCTGGCGCACCCGCGAGCTCTTGAGCTTGAGCTCCACCGCGTAGCCGTTCGGCACCATCAGCCATTCGACGGTCCGCACCAGCGCGAATTCCCCGGGCGCCAGGTCGACGGGGCCGGCGGTGAGGTCCACGGCCTGGAGCTCCCCCGGCCCGACCTCCCGGAGCATCTCGGGCCCCACGCGGACGTCGATGGAGGCTGGACCCACCAGATCCGGGTCTGGATCACGGACCAGGTCGTTGAGGAGCTTCCAGAGGGACAAATCGGCGAGGACCACGGTCAGGACCTCCCGGGATGACGGTCCGCGACAGGGCTGGACCCAGCGACCGTCGACCCGACACCTCGGCCGGCCGTAGGGCAGGAGGGCCCCGTTCCCTCGGAACCTCCCGAGGATGAAGAGGATTCTCGCGCGACTACCCCGGACTCGGCGCTCATGGCCATCATGTTGGTGTCCACGTCTGCCCTGGATATGGCAAACCACGTGCCAGAGTATCGAGGGGCGCATCGCGGACGGCTACGCTACGGCTCGGTGGACACCAGATCCGCGGGCGACAGCGGCTGCCCGTCCAGCACCCGCTGGACGTTGCGGAACGCGTGGCGCGCCACGTTCCCCACGTTGTCGAAGACGGAGCCCGCCAGGTGGGGCGCCAGCACCAGCCCGGGCGCGCGGACCCGGAGCAGGGGATGATCGGGAGGCGGCGGCTCGCCGCCGAAGACGTCGATCCCCGCGCCGGCGAGCGCCCCTGCCTCGAGCGCGTCGGCCAGGGCGGTCTCGTCGACGAGCTCCCCGCGTGCCGTGTTGATCACGATCGCCCCTGGCTTGAGCCGAGCGATGCGCGTCCGCGACAAGAGGTGGCGAGTCGCCGTCATGAGCGGCACGTGCAGGCTGACGATGTCGGCGGCGGCGAGGAGCGCGTCCAGCTCCTGGAAGCGGACCCCGAGCGCGGCCTCGTCCGCGGGCGGCGCACGCCGAGGATCGTAGTAGCGGACCTCCGCCTCGAATCCACGGAGCCGCCGGGCCACTTCGCGGCCGATGGCCCCGAGCCCGACGAGGCCCACCAGCTGGCCCCGGAGCTGCCGCGCCTGGACCCGGGTCTCCTGGCGGGCCTCCTCCCACGCCCCCGCGCGGAGCTGCCGCTCCCGGTGGGGGAGGCGCCGCAGCACGGCCAGCATCAGAAGGAGCGCGAACTCGGCGACCGGCGCGGCGTTCGCGCCGGCGGTGATGGCGACCGGGATCCCGCGCGCCTCGGCTGCCACGAGGTCAATCTTGTCGACGCCGATCCCCCATTTCTGGATCAGGCGGAGCCCGGGGGCGGCGTCCATCAGGCTCGCGGGGATCGGGGTGATCCCGCCGACGAAGAACGCCGCCTCCTTCACAAGCGCGAGCCGGTCGGCCGGGTCGGCCGACGTGGCCATGCGGAGCTCCAGGGTCGCCGGGCACTCTGCCGCGATGGCCGCGCGCACCGCGGGGTCATGCGAGTCGAGGAAGACCACCACCGGCCGGGACACGCGCCTACCCGTCCCGCCGGCGCGCCGTCGTCGCCGGCGTGGGGAGCTCGTCCGGATCGACGGGGATCTCGACGACCGCCGGCCGGCCGGAGCCGAGCGCGTCGCGGATCGCGTCGCCGATCGCCTCCGGGCGCTCGATGTAGTACCCCCGGGCGCCGAACAGCTCGGCGAAGCGGTCGAACCGCGGATTCCCGAGGTCGGTGCCCACGTAGCGGGCCTGGTAGAACTGCCGCTGGTACGCCTTCTCCGAACCCCAGCAGTTGTTGTTCAGCACGAGGGTGACAGCGGCGATCCCGTGTCGCACCGCCGTCTCCAGCTCCTGGGCGTTCATCAGGAAGCCGCCGTCCCCGTGGATGGCGAGGGCCGAGGCCTCGGGGCGGCCGAGCTTGGCGCCGAGCGCGGCCGGGAAGGCGAACCCCAGCCCGCCCAGATCGAGTGGGGTCAGAAACGTCCGGGGCCGGACGAACTCGAGGCGGTCGTAGCCGTACGCGGGGGCGGCGCCGGCGTCCAGGGTGACGATGGTGTCGCGCGGCAGCACCCGCCGGAGCTCGGCGTACACCCGCTGGGGCTTCACGGGCACCGCGTCGAGCGTCGCCTCTCCGAGGAGCCGCGCCAGGCGGCGGGCCCGAAGCTCTCGGGCCTCGCGCTGCCAGGCTTCGGGGGCGGGGGAGGCTCGATCCAGCGCGAGGACGTCCAGGAGCGCGGCGAGGGTCTCGCGCGCGTCGGCCTGGATTCCCACCCGGACGGGGTAGACGCGGCCGATGTCCCGGGCGTCGACGTCGACCTGGACGATCGCCGTCCCCGGGCGGATGTAGCGCTCGTCGTAGAAGCTCGTGAACTGGCCGAGGCGCGAGCCCACGACCAGCAGGAGGTCGGCGCGCCGGCACGCCTCGGCGGCCTCCGGCGATCCGGCCCGGCCGAGCGGACCCACGTAGAGTGGGTCGTCGTTCGGCACGGCGTCGTTCCGGCCGTACGCCGTGACCGCGGGCAGCCCGTAGCCTCGCGTGAGGCGCGTCACGAGATCGGTCGCCGCCGC
>DATAFX010000103.1:0-14939 GCA_036257195.1 Candidatus Methylomirabilota bacterium
TCGGCATCGACGTCGACGGAACCTTCGCGATCACCTTCGCGCTCGGCAGCGGCCTGGCGGGCCTCGGCGGCGCGCTGGCCATCGAGATCATCGGCCTCGACCCCGCATTCGCGTTCACCTATCTGGTGTACGTCCTGATCGTCGTGTCGGTCGGCGGGCTGGGCTCGATCGGCGGGTCCTTCGCGGCCGCCAGCCTCATCGGGGTCAGCGACGTCGCCGGGAAGTACTACGTGCCCCAGCTCGGCGCCTTCCTCATCTACCTCGTCATGGTCGCGGTGCTGATGTGGCGGCCGATGGGACTCCTCGGGCGGCGCTGAACGATGACGGACACGTCGAGCGCGCTGGCCGGAGCCCTCGGGTCCCTGGAAGCCGGGACGCGATGGCGCCCACTGGAGGTAGCTTTCTGGCTGGCCACGCTGGTTCCGTTCGTCCTGTTTCCGTCCTACCTGGTGCTGGCGAGCCAGATCGCGATCACGGCGCTGTTCGCCTTGTCGCTCGACCTGATCCTCGGCTACGCGGGCATCGTGTCGTTGGGGCACGCTGCGTTCTTCGGTCTCGGCGCCTACACGGCGGGGGTCATCTCGGCCAAGGCCGGATGGGGCGAGCCTTTGTCCGGGCTCCTGATCGCGGCGGCGCTGGCGGGAGCGGTCGGCTACGCTACGAGCTTCGTCATCGCCCGCTTCCGTCACCTGGCGCTGATCATGATCACGCTCGGCTTCGGCGTGCTGCTCCACGAGGCGGCCAACAAGGCTCACTGGCTGACCGGCGGCACGGACGGCCTCCAGGGCGTGCGGATCTGGCCACTCCTCGGCCGTTTCCCCTTCGACCTGTACGGCTACACCGCGTACGCCTACACGCTGGGCGTCCTCTGGGTGATATTCCTCGGAGCGCGACGCATGACGAATTCGCCGTTCGGGCTCGCGCTCCAGGGCATTCGCGAGAACGCCACGCGGATGCCGGCCATCGGCGCGCCGAGCCGGTCGCACGTCCGCCGCGTCTACACCATGGCCGCCGTCATCGCGGGCGCCGCGGGGGCCCTGCTGGCCCAGACCACGGAGACCGTCTCGCTCGAGGTGCTGAGCTTCCAGCGCTCCGCCGAGCTCCTGGTGATGCTGGTGCTGGGCGGAGCGGGCCGGCTCTACGGGGGGCTGGTCGGCGCCCTCATCTTCATGCTGGCCCGGGACCGGTTCTCCGGCATCAACCCGCAGTACTGGTACTTCTGGATCGGCGTGCTGCTCGTCACCGTGGTGATGATCCTGCCGAACGGCATTCTCGGGGGTCTCGCGCGGCTTCTCGCGCGCCGGCGGGGCGCGGTCTGAGCACGCCGGCGCTGGTCACGCGAGGGCTCGACAAGAGCTTCGGCTCGCTCGTCGTCGCCCAGGACGTCGCGCTGACGCTCCCGCGCGGAGAGCGCTACGCCCTCATCGGGCCGAATGGCGCCGGCAAGACGACGCTGATCAACCTCATGACCGGGATGCTCCCCCCCGACCGGGGCCGGATCGTCCTCGGCGAGGAGGACATCACCGGCCTGGCGCCGGAGGCCCGTGTCAAGCGGGGACTCGTCCGCACGTTCCAGATCAACACGCTGTTCCCGCACCTCAGCGCGCTCGAGGCGGTGGCGCTCGCCGTCTGCGAGCGCCGCGGGGTCGCGGGTGTCTTCTGGCGGCGGCTCCCGGGGTTCCGCGAGGCGCTGGAGGAGGCGCACGGCATCCTCGTCTCGCTGCGGCTCGGCGCGAGCTGGCGCCGGCCGACGCACGAGCTGGCCTACGGCCAGCAGAGGCTGCTCGAGATCGCCCTGGCGCTGGCCACCCGGCCGAAGGTGCTCCTGCTGGACGAGCCGGCGGCGGGCGTGCCCCACGAGGAGAGCGCGGAGCTCTTCGACGCCATCGCCGGCCTCTCCGACGACCTCGCCGTGCTCTTCATCGAGCACGACATGCATCTCGTGTTCCGGTTCGCGCGGCGCATCATCGTCATGGTCGGCGGGCGGATCCTCGTGGAGGGCAGCCCGGACGAGATCGCCGCCGACCCGCGCGTGCGCGAGGTGTATCTGGGCGGGGCCCGCCGTGGCTGAGGCGCTCCTCAGCCTGGAGGGGGTCCGTGCCGGCTACGGTGACGCCGTCGTGCTCGACGGGATCTCGCTCGACGTGGCGGCCGGCGGGACCCTCGCCGTCCTGGGCCGGAACGGCGTCGGGAAGACCACCCTCCTGCTCACGATCATGGGCTACACCGACGTGACGCGCGGCGCCGTCCGGTGGCGCGGCCGCGACCTGACGCGGCTCCCCTCCCACCGCCGAGCGCGCGCCGGCCTGGGGTGGGTGGCCCAGGAGCGCGAGGTCTTCCCGTCCCTGAGCGTAGAGGAGAACCTGACTGTGGCGGCGCGACCAGGCCGGTGGGATCTCCGGCGCGTCTACACGCTCTTCCCGCGTCTGGCGGAGCGCCGCGGGAGCGCGGGGCATCACCTGTCGGGCGGCGAGCAACAGATGCTCGCCATCGGCCGGGCGCTGATGACGAACCCCGCCCTGCTGCTGCTCGACGAGCCGCTCGAGGGGCTGGCGCCGATCGTGGTCGAGGAGCTGACGGCGGCCATCCGGCGCATGCGGGCCGACGACGGGGCCGCCATCGTGCTAGTTGAGCAGCATGCCGAGATCGCGCTCTCGCTGACGGACGCGACGCTCGTGCTCGAGCGCGGCGGGATCGTCCACCGCGGGCCGTCGCGGGCGCTGCTCGACGACCCGGCCACGCTCGATCGCCTCGTCGGGCTCAGGATCGCGCCGCGCGCGGGACCCGTGCGCCGCCGGCCTGATGGGCGCTCCTAGCGCGCCAGCCCCACCACGAGCTTCACGACGGGCACCTCGTCCCCAGAACCAGCGCTGGACGTCTATACTCCGTGGGCGGCTGGCCGGGCCGCCGCCATCTGATCGAGGAGCGCTTCGCGCCGGTGGAGCATCCGCTCAACTCGCCGGGCCAGCCCCTGGCCCGTGGCGGCCCGATCGGCGGCGACCTCCGCGAGGAGCTCCCGCTCCCAGGCCTGCCAGGCACGCTGCACGGCGGGCGTCCGGCCGACGGGGTCGACCATGACCTCGTCGCCGAGCGCCTTCAGGAGCCACCACGCGGAGTGCCCGTCCGGCTCACCGGAGCCCCGGGTGAGCGCTTCGGGGAGCGCCGTGCCCACAGCCACCGGGAGGAACACGCTCGTGCACGGGGTGCTCAGCGCGCACCACGCGATCACCGGATCCTCCCGGCCGAGCTCCGCCACCATCGCGGCCGCCGTCGCGCCGGTCGCCGGCTCCGGGTGCATGCAGACGGACCACCCCTGGGGATCGCCGTCCTTCCGGCCGGGGTGGTGGACGGTCCCGCCATCGTAGTGGTCGCGGAGGTGACGGAGCATCTCGGGCACGTCGGGCCGGCCGGTCCCGGCCAGGAAGCGGCAGCTCGCGTCGAACCGGGCCTCGGCCCGGTAGCGAGGCTCGGGGTTCTCGAAGGCGGCGCGGAAGTCGAAGCGGCGCCCCGGGCCGGCCGTCCACCATCCGCGCGCCGCGGCGTAGGCCTCGATGCCAGGCGACGCATCGTCCCAGTCGTCGCCGATCGTTGCGAGATTGGAGATCGCCGCGCGGCCGCGGACGCGCCGGGCGACCCAGTGCCGCCCCGAGGTCTCGAGCACCCACGCGGTCCCGGGGTCCGCGATGATGAAGCTGTTGTGGTAAAAACGGCGGCCCCCGTGCTGGGCGCTGCCGCCCTGGCCGTGACGCTCGAGGAGATCGGTGATCACGCGCTTGGCGTCGTCCGCGGTCCGACCGCGCTCGAGACCCAGCCGGAGGAGGTCCATGCCGAGCAGGCCGGTCTCGGCCGGGGTCTCCCGCGTGTGGAGGGCCTCGTTGCCGATCGCGACGCCCGCGGCGTTGACGCCGTGCTCGAAGCCCCAGATCCACCAGGGTCGGCTGCCCAGCACCGCCAGGGTCTCGGGGACCTCGGGGATCTCGAGGTACGTGCACCGGACGGTCGCGCCGGGCGGATGGCGCCGCGCCGGCACCGCCTGGAGCGGCTGGCATTCCGTCGCCGGGCGGTCGCTGTTCTTGGCGAAGAGCGTGCGGCCGCTCCGGGTCTCCGATCCGAGCGCGACGAGCGTGTCACAGCTGGTGTTCACGGAATCCTCCGCCGCCGGGGGGTTCGGGTATCGAGCACGGGGCCAGGGGCCGCCGCCGGCCGGTCTAGCCTCCCTCCGAGGGCGCCCGGGGGCTGCGGGGCGCGATCGGCAGCACGCGCTGGAGCGCCACCAGCGTGAAGAAGAGCCGGAGCCGGAGTCTGAGCGCGAGCGAGGGCCGCCAGTTCCCGGCGAGGACGGAGAGCACCGCCTCGTAGACGCCCAGGCGGTTGTTCCGCCGGAACCAGAGGTCCCGGAAGTTCGGCTTGTAGAAGCCGACCGCGAAGCGCCGGAAGTGATGGTAGCGCGCCCGCGCGAGGCGCTCGTACTTGGCGAATCGCCAACGGGACAGGTCGCCGGCGCGGATGCCCGCGTCGATCGCCTCTGCCGCCTCGATTCCCCCCTGCATGGCGAGGAGGACCCCGGTCGAGAAGATCGGATCGAGGAACGCGGCCGCGTCCCCCACGGCCACCCACCGATCGCCGGACAGCACGGTGCCGAGATACGAGTAGTCGGCGTCGAAGCGCGCCGGCGAGACCCGGCGGGCATTGGCCAGGAGGCTCGCCGCGCTCGGCGTCTCTCCCAGGTAGTGCGCCAGGCTCTCCTCGGGCGTGGCGCGCGATTCACGGCGATGGACAGCCTGGGGAATCACGGCGCCCACGCTGGTCAGCGTGTCCGAGAGGGGAATCAGCCAGAGCCAGCCCATGTCGGGACGCGTGAACATCCGGATGTCTCCCGCGCGGCGGCCCGGGAGGCGCGGGATGTTCTCGTACTGCGCGTGGACGGCGATATTCCGGAGCTTCGGGTCGAACGCGTGGCGGCCGATCTTTTTGGCCAGGAAGCCGGCGCGCCCGGACGCGTCGACGATCACCCGGACGCGCACCGTCTGCTCCACGCCCTCCGGGTCGGCGAATCGAAGCGTGGCCCCGCCGGGGTCGAAGGATGCCGTCAGGGCTCGATGGCGCTCGCGGACGGTCACCCCGCACTTCTCGGAATGGCGGAGCAAGACCTCGTCGAACGTCGCGCGTGGCACGTGGATGGTCCGGGGCGTGGGGGTCTCGGCCGCCTTGGAGAAGTCCGCGTACTGCTCGATCGACCCGTCGAGCGTCCAGAAGCTCGCGCCCCACTTCTCGACGAAGCCGGCGGCGGCGATGCTGTCCTGGACACCGAGCGCCTGGAAGACCTCGTTGCTCCAGGGAAGCTGAGATTCTCCGATGTGGAAACGGGGAAACTGCTCGCGCTCGAGGAGAAGGACCCGGTAACCACGCCGGGCGAGGGCGGTGGCTGCGCTGGAGCCGCCGGGCCCTCCCCCGACGACGGCGGCGTCGAAGTCCCAGTCGCTCGCGAGGGTCATTGCTCTCGGGTCCGATGCCGGGCTGGACGGCCTACGGCGTCAGGGTAGCGATGGACTGCTCGTACTGGCACGAGCTCATGGCGCCACCGGCAAAGATGCCGTGCTCGGCAATCCAGGTGACTGTCTCGTCGAAGACCTCCTTCGTGTAGGGCTCGAACACGATGCGCTCTCCCGGGCCCCAGCGCCGGGTGTCGATGAGCGGATGGAAGCGGACCGGGAACTCGTTCCGATAGTAGTGGGTGTAGCGATCGGGCCGGAGGTCGATGTCGCGCTGGGCGCGCTGGAGCGCCCGGAAGAACTTCCGCAGGTCCTCGGGGTCCGGCTGGCCGTGGATCATGGTCGTGATCATGAAGGAGGTGTCGATGATCTTGCGGAAGCCGAGCTGCTCCGCGAAGTAGTACGGGCCACTGAACAGGGCGGCGGCGGGGAGCTTCTGCTCGACGAGGAGCTCCATGCGGCGGAACAGCATGCCGTCGTTGAACGACAGGTTGAGCCGGTGGGCGGGCAGGTAGGACTCGAGCGCCTGGATCGTCGAGTAGTGGCTGCCGGACTGGTAACCGACCGAGATCGGCACCCCGGCGAGGTCGTCCGGCGCCTTCACGGGGGACTCGGGCGGGACGAAGATACCCGCGGGCGCGACGGAGTAGGCGTGAGGATAGAGCTTGCCGTGGCCGGCGGCGGCGGCGACCCCGACCGTCCAGTGGCACGCGCAGCTCACGTCCGCCGCCCGGCCCGCCTCCAGGGACTGGTAGGCGCCCACCTTCTCGCCTCGGTCGTGGATCCGGCCGTCCGTGGACTGCACCAGCTCCCGGAAGACGTAGTCCAGCCCCTCCTGGGTGAAGTAACCCTTCTCCTCGGCGACCCACTCCTGCAGCCGGAAGTGCGGCTCGATGACGAACTTGGGCATGCGTTCTCCTCGCCTCGGGCACCGACGGGTCCGCCGGCCGCGGGCTCCGCCGGCCGACCACCGGGCGACGCCGAGGCCGGACGGGCGTCATTCTACTCCGGGGCGTCGCTGGCGTCTCTCGGGCCGGGCGGTCCGCCCCGGCCGGCCTCAGGTGTTGACCGATCCCCCGTCGACGGCGAGGGTCTGGCCGGTGACGAAGTCGCTGTCGCTCGAGGCGAGGAAGACGAGCGCGCCGAGCAGGTCCTCGGGGAAGGCGTCGCGCTTGAGCGCGCGGATCCCGAGGACCGACGGCCGGGCGGTCGCCACGTGCTCGGGGTTCTCAGCCACGAGCGTGTCGCTCAGGACGAGGCCCGGCGACAGCGTGTTGACGCAGATGCCGTGCTCGCCGAGCTCACGTGACAAGGCGCGGGTGAAGGCCATGATGCCGCCCTTGGAGGTGACGTAGTGGAGCATCCCGGGTATGCCGCGGTAGGCGGTGCCCGAGCCGACATTGATGACCTTCCCGTACCCTCGCGCGATCATGTGCGGGGCGACGTGCTTCACCATCAGGAAGGGGCCGCGCAGGTTGACGGCCATCACGCGGTCCCACAGGCCGACGTCGATCTCGGTGCACTTCGTCTGGGGGAGCGGCGCGAACAGCGCGGCGTTGTTCACCAGGACGTCGATCCGGCCGAAGCGCTCGATCGCCCGCGCGACCAGGGCCTTGACCGACGCCTCGTCGCTGACGTCGAGGATGACGCCCATGGCGGCGTCCTTCCCGTGCGCGCCGACGATCGCCTCCACGACGCCGGCGCCGTCGGCGATGTCGGCCACGATGACGCTCGCGCCGGCCAGGGCGAGCGCGAGCGAGTAGTGGCGCCCGATCCCCTTCGCCCCGCCGGTCACGATCGCCACGCGGCCGGTGAGCCGTCCCATGCGTTCCGTCCCCTCCCTTCCGGCGGGCCCCCGCCGCGGGCTAGGGCAGCCTCGGCGCGCCGCCGTCCACGATGGACTCGCCGTGCCAGAGCCGGGCAAGGTTGGCCCAGTAGGCGCCCGCCTGGCACATCGGGCAGGCCCGCGACGTGCCATACATCTCGCACCCGGAGAGATCGCGCGTCCCCAGCCGGCGGGCGGCGTCCCGGATCGCCTCCATCTCGGCGTGGGCGGTCGGGTCAGGGGTGGTGACGACCGCGCTCACGCCCTCACCGACGATCCGGCCCTGCCGGACGACGACAGCGCCGTAGGGCTGGTCGCCGCGCTCGATGGCCCGGCGGCGCAGCTCGAACGCGCGTCGCATGAACGCCTCCGGGGTCGGCTGGGTGGGCTGGGCGATCTCGCCTGGCGCCCCGGGCGCGGCCGGGGCCGGCCGGCTCGTGAGCGCGGCGCCCAGGCCGGCGAGCGCGACCAGCGCGCGGCGGCGGTCGGCCTTCGGGGTTCCCATCACGCCTCCTCGCTGGGGGGACCGCGCCGGACGCCCGCCGTCGGCTCAGCGGCCGAGGGCGTCCTCCCGGAACCGGTAGCGGCGAACCACCGTCTCGTCCACGTCGACGCCGAGGCCGGGGCCCTCGGGCGGCGCCACCCACCCGTCCACGTGACCGATCGGATTCGTCACCAGCTCGTGCTGCATCGGCGAGGGTACGGGCTTCAGCTCGAAGAGGAGCGTGTTGGAGGCGGCGGCGGCCAGGTGCAGCGAGGCCGCGGTGTTGAGCGCGCTGCTCCAGGAATGGGCGTTCCACGCGCGACCGGCGGCAGCAGCCATCTCGATGACCCGCCAGGCGCCCGTGACGCCTTCCGCCCGGCCGGGATCGATCATGATGACGTCGATCGCGCCGGACTCGATGAGGGCCCGGTAGTGCGCGGCGTGCCAGCCTTTCTCGCCCGTGCAGATGCGCGTGTCCACCGCGGCGTGGAGGCGCCGGTAGCCGTCGAGGTCGTGCTCGACGAGCGGGTCCTCGAACCAGAACAGGCCCACGTCGTCGTCGATCGCCCGGCACATCCGGATGGCGTGGCTCGCGTCCCAGCCCATGAGTGCGGCGACATCCACGATCATGTGGACGTCCGGGCCGATCGCGTCGCGCACCGCGCGCGCGATCGCCCGGTCCCGCCGCGCATCGCTGCCGAAGGCGATCGAGAGGTCGTGGCCCCAGCCGCCCTTGACGTAGCGGTAGCCTTCGGCGGCAAAGCCCCGGAACTCGCGGGCGACGCGGTCGAGATCGTCGGTGGCAAAGATCGTCGAGGCGCAGGCCGGCAGCCGGTCGCGCCGCTTGCCGCCGAGCAGCCGGTGGAGCGGCACACCAGCTGCCTTCCCGGCCACGTCCCACAGCGCCATGTCGATGGCGCTGATGCCGAGCGTGACCAGGCCGCCGTTGCCGTCCCAGTAGGTCGCGTCCCGGAGGCGGCTCCAGACGCCGACGACGTCTCGCGGGTCCCGGTCCACGACCAGGGGCGCCAGGCGACGCTCGACGACGAAGGCCACCGCGAGCGACGTTTCCTGGCCACCCGTGATGGCCTCGCCCCAGCCGACCAGGCCGCCGTCGGTCTCGACGCGGACGAGCGTCAGCGAGCGGATCTTGCCGTCGTTGTTCGGCTCCGGATACCGCACGGCGAACGCCTCGACGCGGCCCACTCGCATGGAGCTTCTCCTTCCGGCTGACTGGTGGCGCCGGGTGGCGCAACCTCTGCGGCGCCGGGCCGATTCTACCCCGCGGGCGGCCCTCTCCAGCGGGGACCGGCCCGAGAGCTCCTCGCACGGGGCGCTAGCTCGAGCGCACCTCGGGGTTCCCCCGGAATAGGGCGACCAGGCGGTCCACCACCGCCGGCCGGCCGAAGACCGCGCTCAGGATGCGACCCTCCGCGGCCGGGAAGTCTCGGACCACGACATACCGGCCGCCGGCCTCCTCGATCAGCACCTGGCTCGGCGCCAGGTCCCAGACCTGATTGTGCATGTCCACCATGGCGTCGGCGGCGCCCGTGACGGCGGCGGTGTGCGCGTAGGCCGCGCGGTAGATCCGGTGGTTCGGGTACGCGCGCGTGATCTCCTCGAAGAGACGCCCCTCGTCGACGTGACGGCTGAAGTTGATCCGCGCGCTCAGGACGAGCCGCACCTCCTCGGCCCGCCGGCTCCCGGGCGTGTCCTCGAGGCGGACCGGGCGGCCGTTTCGGCGCGTCCCCAGGCCGACCCCCGCGCTCACCCGGATGTCGAGCGCTGGGTGGTCGATGACGCCGACGAGCGGCACGCCGCAATGGTGGAGGGCGAGCATCGTCCCGAACGTCGGGATGCCGTGGACGAACTCCTCGGTTCCGTCGATCGGGTCCATGATCCACTGGAAGGGGCTCGCGGCCCGTGTCGGGGGGTATTCCTCGCCGAGCGCCCCGTGGTCCGGGAACCAGCGCTCGAGCCGCTCTCGCCACCGGCGCTCGACCGCCCGGTCGACGTCCGTGACCAGCGACCGGTCGCGCTTCAACTCGACGCTGAAGCCCTGCTCGAGAGCGGGCCGCACGATCCGCCGCGCCTCGTCCGCCAGCTCCACCGCGGCGGCGTGATAGCGCTCGATGTCGCCCGGGAGGATGCTCGCCGCCGATTCGGGTTTCATGACGCGTGATGCTAGCGCACCGGGTCCGCCCCTGGGAAGGCCGACAGCCCCGCAGGCCCTAGCGAGCACCCGCGCGGCGGCGCAGGGTCTCGACGAGCGTGCGGGCGGGCGCGTCGTCCGGGGCGAGGGCGGCGAGCTTCTCCGCGTACTCGAGCGCCCGCCGCACATCGTCGCGCTCGGCGAGATAGGTCGCCAGCGCCGCCAGCGTATCGCGCTCGGCCGGGCGCCGGCGATGGGCCGCCTCTAGGACCGCGATCGCGTCGCCGGCCCGCCCGCTGTCGTGGAGCGCCACCGCGTAGACGTAGGCGAAGCGGGGGGAGTCGGGGCGGGCTAGGGCGGCCCGGCGCAGGAGGTCGACGCCCTCGGCGAGCCGGTTCTGGCGGACGCGGAGTAGCGCCAGCGCGTGGAGCGTCTCGGCGTCGTCGGGCGCCGTGCGGAGCGCCTGCTCGAGGAATCGCTCGCCGTCCGCGTCCCGCCCCTGGGCTCGCATGAGATCGGCAAGGTTCACGAGCGCTGGCACGAACGACGGGGCGAGCCAGAGTGCCGTCCGGAGCTCCGACTCGGCGTCGGCCGCGCGGCCCAGGCGGGCGTAGAGGTTTGCCAGGTTGAGGTGGGCTTCGGGTCGGTCGGCGTTGACCAGCTCCGACTGGACCAGTTCGGCCACGCCCCGCTCGAAGTCGCCCCGCTGGCCCTCCGGCAGGGCCGGGCGCGGGACGCCCGCGATCGCCTGGACCGCGGCGAGCCGCACCGCCCGCACCGGGTCCCGGAGGAGCGGCGCGGCGAGGGCCGCGCGGCGATCGGGCGGCAGCGCCTCGACGGCCCGCAGGGCCGCCATCCGGATCAGGGCGTCGCCATCGCGGAGCGCGCCCTCCACCGCAGGCGCCATCGAGGGCGTCCAGTACTCCGCAAAGTGGGTGAGCGCGGTCGCCCGGGCGATCGGCGGCTGGCTCAGATCCGTCACGAGCGCCGTGACGGCCGGCCCGGCGTCCGGGCGCCCCCGTCGCGCGGCGTCGAGCGCGCGGGCGAAGCCGGCCTCGTGGCGGGTCCCGCCCCACGCCCTGACCCGGTCGGCCGCCCACTGGGGCGGCCGGTCCCGGTGACAGCCGGAGCAGGCGTTCGGGGTTCCCAGGGTCACGGAGAGATCGGGCCGGGGAATCCGGAGGTCGTGGTCCCGGCGCGAGTCGATCACCATGAACGTGCGGGCGGGCATGTGGCAGCTCACGCAGCGCGCCCCCTCCGACTCGGGCCGATGATGGTGGTGAGCCGGAGTGTCGAACTTCGCGGGCAGGTGACACTGGGAGCAGACCGCGTTGCCCGCCGCGCGAAGGGTGCCGCGATGCGGCTCGTGGCAGTCGGAGCAGCTGACGCCCGCGCGCCACATCCGGCTCTGGACGAACGATCCCCACTCGTAGACCTCGCCCAGGATCTGGCCGTCGGCGTGGTAGAGGCGAGCATCGAGGAGCGCCGGCACATGGGTGTCGAGGAAGGGCCGGCCGTAGGGATGCGGATCCACGATCGGCCGCCGCCGCGCGTGGCAGCGTGCGCAGACGTCGACCTCGGCCGAGGTCCGCGGGGGGCCGGTCCACTCGGCGATGCCCCGCGCCGGGTCCTTCATGGCCCACGCGCCGCCGCCCCGTCCCAAACGGACGACCAGGCCGGTCGAGCCGGGAGCCGGCGCGGCGCCCGCCGGGCGCGCCTCGGCCCACGCCGCATGGGCCGAGCCGGGGCCGTGGCATTCCTCGCAGGACACGGTAAGCTCCGCCCACGTCGTTGCGTAGCGGTTCGTGGCCAGGTCGTACCGCTTCCGGAGATCGGTCGAGTGGCACTCGGCGCACTGGAAGTTCCACGTCTGCTCGCGGCCCGTCCAGTGAACCGGGTCCGGGGGGCGTAGCCGCTGTCCGGGATAGAGGTGGAACCAGCGCTGGCCGCCCTGGGCCCGGGGCCGCGTGTCCCAGGCCAGGCCGAGCGTCTGGAGCCGGCCGTCGGGGAACGGCACGAGGTACTGCTGGAGGGGGTCGACGCCGAAGGTGTAGGTGATCTCGAACTCGCCGGGCTTGCCGTCGGGGCCGTCGGTGCGAACGAAGAACTTGCCGTCCCGGCGGAAGAATGTCGAGGTGACGCCCTGGTGAGTGGTCCGGGTCTGGTCGAAGCTGCCGAGTACCGTCTGATCCGTCGCGGGCTGCATCGCGCGGGCGTGGTCGGACCCGCGGAAGGCCTCGGTCTCCTTCGGGTGACAGCCCGCGCACTTCGCGCTGCCCACGAAGCTCGGCGCCGCGGTGGGCGCCGGCGTCGGCGCCCGGGCCGGCTGGTCGGCGGGCTGGCAGCTCGCGGCCAGGATCAGGCCGGCGAGCGGCAGCCAGCGAGCCATCGCGCGGATGGTCTCTGGCCACTCGCGCCAGAATCCGACCTCGTGACGCCCTCGCCTCAGCACCTGACGCGACTCTAGCATGCCAGGCGAGCTGGAAGCCGATGGGCGGCCGCGACGGGGCGCGCCGGGGGCCCGCCGTCCGCCTTCCCGCCTCGCCGGCGGCGCGCTATCATCAAGCGCCATGAGGCGCGTGCGCCTCCGGTACGGGACCGACGCTCTCGAGCTGGCGACGGACGCGTCCGACGTCACGGTGATCGAGCCGCGCTTCGTCGGGGGGCTGCCCGACGAGGCGGCCGCCTTCCGCGAGGCCATCCGGCGGCCGATCGGAGCCCGGCCGCTCCGGGACGTCGTCCGCGCCAGCGATCGGGTGGCAGTCGTGATCCCCGACATCACACGGCCCATGCCCTCCGACCGGCTCCTGCCCTGGCTGTTCGGGGAGATCTCGTACGTGCCCGCGCGGAACGTGACGGTCATCAACGGCACCGGCTCCCACCGGGCGAACACGCCGGCCGAGCTCGAGCGAATGGTGGGACGGGCGGTGGCGTCGACGTATCGCGTCGTCAATCACGACGCGCACACCCCCGCGATGCTCGCGTTCGCCGGGACGACGCGGGCCGGCCGCCCGGTCTCGCTGAGCAAGGCGTACGTCGAGGCGGACCGGCGGATCGTCGTAGGGTACATCGAGCCGCACTTCATGGCGGGCTTCTCGGGCGGCTACAAGGGGATCTTCCCCGCGCTGGGGGACATCGAATCGATCATCCACTACCATCGCGCCGCCGTCATCGCCCATCCCCGGTCGACGTGGGGCGTGCTCGACGGGAATCCGACGCAGGCGCAGATCCGCGAGAACGGAGCGCTCCTGCCCCTCGACTTCTGCGTCAACGTCACCCTGAATGGGGACCGGGACATCACGGGCTTCTACTGCGGCGACCCGATCGAGGCGCACGAGCGGGGGTGCGAGGCGGTGCGCGAGAGCGCGATGGTCCCGTGCGAGCGGCCGTTTCCGATCGTCGTCACCACGAACGGCGGCTATCCGCTGGACCAGAACCTCTACCAGACCGTGAAGGGCATGTCGGCGGGCGCCCAGATCGTCCGGGACGGCGGGTACATCCTGACGGCGGCGCGATGCAACGACGGGTTCCCGGCCCACGGGAACTTCAGGAAGCTCCTCGTGGAGCACCCGACGCCCCAGGCCATTCTCGACACCGTGCTCGCGCCGGGCTTCTCCCTGTTCGACCAGTGGGAGGCCCAGGTGCTGGCTATGATCCTCGTGCGTGCGCGGGCCGGCCTCTACAGCGAGATCCCCGCGGACGACCTCCGCCCGGCGCACGTGGAACCGGTCGCCGACGTGGGGGCGCGCCTCGCGGAGGAGCTTCAGCGCGTGGGGCGCGACGCCCCGGTGGCCGTCCTGCCGGAGGGGCCGATGACGATCCCCTACCTCAGGCCCTAGGAGGGGAGCCCGGCGCCCGTTCGCGGCACCCCCGACTCCGATCCGGCGTCAGCCGTCCGCGCGCGCCGGGCGCGAATCAGGGACGGAGGTCAACCGCGCCGCCGCGGGCTCGACATCGAGGGTGGTGACGCGGCGGAGCTCGCGCCGGTGACTCAGGTCGTCGAAGGGCCGCGCCCGGTGCATCGTCGCGCGGTTGTCCCAGATCACCAGATCGCCGACCGCCCAGGCATGCCGGTAGACGAACTTCGGCTGGGTCGCGTGCTCGATCAGCTCGCGTAGGAGGAGCCGGCCCTCGGGCACCGGCCAGTCGACGATCCTCGACGCGTGCGAGGCGAGATAGAGCGACCGTCGGTGCGACCGCGGGATCGTGCGGACGAGCGGGTGCACGGCGCCCTCCAGACGCCCGGCCTTCTCCGGGGAGAACTCGAAGCCCAGCGTCTGGCGCGAGTACGCGATCGAGTGGTGGACGCGGAGGCCCTCGAGGCGCGCCTGCGTGGCCGCGGGCAGGGCGTCGTAGGCGGCGCGCATGTCCGCGTACTCCGTGTCGGCGCCGGCGGGCGGGACCACCTTCGCGGACAGCATGGAGTAGCGCCCCGGGGGGTCCTGGAACGACGCGTCGGTGTGCCACAGCCGGTTCCCGAGCCCGTAGACCCGGCGGCGATTGTCGGGCTGCGTGATGTCCCCGTGCTCGTCGAGATTCGAGATGTCGACGAGGGCGTCGTTGCCCAGCCGGTTCAGGCCCAGGGCCGCCGTCCCGGTCTTCGTGTGCAGCCGGCCGTCGAGCCGCTCCGCGAAGGCGAGCTGCTGGTCGTCGGTGAACGGCTGGTCCCGGAACACGAGCACCGCGTACTCGTCCATCCCGGCGCGGATCTCGGTCAGCGTCTCGGCATCGTGAACCTGCCGCAGGTCGACCGGGCCGACCTCGGCGACGAAGGTGGGATGGAGCCGCCGGAACCGGAGGGCCATGAGGACAACCTCCTTCCCGCGCCTAGTGCACGCGGATCTCCACGGTGACCTGCGCCGCCTCGAGCCGGAACTTCGCCTTGTCGAAGTCGGGGAACCACAGGATCTTGCCCGTGTAGTTGGAGATGCCCTTGAGCTCCGAGGAGAAGGGGTTCTCGTCGATCTTGCCGTCCTGATTCACGTC
>DATAFX010000132.1:0-26066 GCA_036257195.1 Candidatus Methylomirabilota bacterium
CGCCACGCGCGAGAGCCGCGGAACGATCTCCTTGAGAAGCTCGAGTTGTTTTCCGTATGTCTCCGTGGAAAGAGTGGACAAGCCCGTAATGTTCCCGCCAGGTCGGGCCAGACTGGCGACGAAACCGTTGGCCACCGGATCATTGTCATTGGTAATTACAATGGGAATCGTCACGGTGGCTTTCTTGGCCGGACTGGTGGCTGACGGACCCGCCGTGACGATAACGTCGACCGTAGGGCGGACGAGTTCGGCCGCCAGCGAGGGGAGGCGATCGAGTTGTCCCTCCGCAGATCGCCAATCAATGAGGATGGTCTTTCCCTCCACGTACCCCAGATCGCGCAGGCCCTGCAGGAATGCCTCAGTGCGAGCCGACATCACGGACAAGGGGACAGCCGTGAGGAACCCGATCCGGGGGATATTCGTTGGCTGCTGCGCCTCCGCCGTAGGTGGCCCGCCGAGAAGACCGAGGGAGCCGAACAGCCACGTCCGGCGATCCACTACTCGATCACCTCATCCGCGCGCGCGAGCACTGCGGGTGGGATCGTGAGCCCGAGCGCCCTTGCGGTCTTGAGGTTGACGACGAACTCGAAGATGGTGGGCTGTTCCACCGGCAGGTCGGCCGGCTTCGCGCCTTTCAAGATCTTGTCTACGAACCGGGCCGCGCCCCGATACATCTCCGCGAGGTTCGGTCCATACGACATGAGACCACCGGCCGCGACAAAGTCTCGATGCTCGTAGATCGCGGCTAAGCGGTGCTGTTCGGCCAGATTCACCACTTGCTTCCGATGGGTGTTGAAGAATGGGGACGCGCAGACGATGAGTGCCTCGGCACGGGCCCGCCTCGCCGCCTCGAAGGCACCGTTGAACTCTTCGACACGACCTACGGAGAGGACCTGGACGCGACCGCCGAATGAGCGGGCGACGGCGTCGATCGCTCCGGCTTCGCCGATGTCGGCGGGGTCGCAGAGCACAGCGACCCGCTCGACCTTGGGAAACGCCTCCTTGAGCAGGCCCAGCCGTTTCGCGCTCATTTCCGGGTTCAGTGAAGCAAACCCGGTCAGGTTGCCGCCCGGTCGCGCCAGGCTGGCCACGAGACCTGCGGTGACCGGGTCGGTCGCGAATATGACGATCGGAGTAGCGCTCGTCGCTTGCTTGGCGGCCCGCGCGGCAGGAGTCCCCCCGCCCGCGACAATGACGTCGACATTCAAGCGCAGCAGTTCGGCGAAGAACTCTGGGTACCGCTCCGGCCGGCCCTCGGCGTAGCGGGACTCGATCCGCACATTCTGGCCATCGACCCAGCCCAGCTCTGCCAAGCCCCGCCGCAGCGCTTCGCCGTAGGGGCTGGGAGGAGGATGGACGAGCGTCACGCCGATGATCGGCCGCCTGGCCTGCTGTGCCGCGGCGGCGAGCGGTGCGGCGAGGAGGGCTAGGGCGAACAGGGCTAGGGCTGCGAGGCGGAGGAACCTCATCGAGAATCCTCCCGTCGTCTCGGAGGCCAGGGCGGCGCCGGTCCCGCCGGGAGCCGGCTTGGGGACAGCCCTGACCCTACCAAGCGCCAGCCCGGGGCGCCAGTTGCCTCCCACACCGGTGGCTCTCTTTTCGCGTATGATTAGAGGTGCCTTCCATGGGGTCGACCGGTAGACGTTTCGGACGTCCCACCCCCCTGGCATCTGGCTCGGGTACTCCTCTCGGGTCGCATGACGCTCCGATCCTCGGCGCGTGTGGAGGGCCTGTCGATGCCACCTGAAGCCAGTGAAGGTCCGGTGGGCCGCCGTGTCACCAGCGGAGCGCGGGGAGCGAACCCGACCAGCCGAGGCGGCCCGCTGGTCTTGACCCCATTCGTTCGTCCTAGGACGACCCCGCTCCCCGTTTCGCCGCACGCCGCGGCCGTCGATCGCCTGTGCCGGGCTTTTAACGCGGTTCGCGATGCCCAGGAGATGCTGGAGCGCCTGGTGCGCTCGGGGCCCGTCACGATGCGGGCGCGCTTGCTGGCCCCGATCGACGACCTCGAGTGGACGGCCGGGGCGTTGTCGACTGCCTTGCTCGCGCTCCGGGAGCCCGTGGCCCCGTGATTGATCGCGAGCCATGCCCTGCACCCCTTGTGGCAACGGCTGCGCCGCCACCCCAGAGGGGCTCCTAGCCGGCTGGCGTGGCTCTGTACGCTGTAAACGCGCTACGTGGGTTCCTGGCCGGCAGACGTGCCCCTGAGTGTGGAGAGCTCGGAGCGCGTTCGGGCCGCGTCCGACGTCAGTCCGCGCTTCCGGCGGGCCTGGATCCAGGGTCTCGAGTCCTCAGCGATCCGATTCACGATGCCCGGCGCCGTTTGGACGGGCTGGCCTCGGGAACCTCGGGCTGGGCCGCCGCTGGGCTCGCCTTGGCACGGGGCCGACGCGCCTCGAGACTCTGCTGGAGGGTCGCCATCAGATCCTCAGTCGGGGGTGGTACCGGCGGCACAGTGGCCTCCACCGTCCCGCCAGCGCGCTTCTGGTCGATGGCCGCGAGGACGCGCTGGCGATACTCGTCGGAATATCGGGTCAGCTGAACGTCGGGATTCGCCAGGTCCTCGATCAGCCGCATCGCGAGGTCCAGCTCCCCGGGCTTGACCGTAACGTCCGGCCGCTCGACCTCGGCGAAGCTGGCCACCTCGTCCGCGTAGTAGAGCGTGTGGAGGTGCAGGCCGTCCCCGACGGGTCGCAGGAGGACGAGATGCGATTTCCCGCGCATCGTGTACGTGGCGACCCCTACGCGGCCGGTCTGAGCCATCGCCTCGCGAAGCACCTGGTAGGCCCGCTCGCCACCCTTGCCGGGCCCGACGTAATAGGTGCGGTCGAAGTAAACCGGGTCGACCTGGTCCATTGGGACGAACTCCTGGATGTCCATCACGCCGCCGGCCTGACTCTCCAGGGCCTTGATTTCGGCGTCGCTGAACCGCACGTACTCCTCGGCGGTGACCTCGTAGCCTCGCACCAGCTCCTCGCGGGGGACTCCCGCGGTACAGACAGGACAGAAAGATTGCAGCTGGATGCGATGCCCGCAGGCTCCGTGGAGGAGGTGGAACGCCACGCCCTCAGCCTGGGTAGCCGTGTAGAGGCGGATCGGGACGGTGACGAGCCCGACGGCGAGGGTGCCGGTAACGAGGGCGCGCGGGGGCATGGCGAAAGGACTCCTACTCTATCAGGAGGCTGCCCCGGGCGGCGGGCGAGCGGACCGGGGGTCCAGCCTCGCCCGGCGCCACGCTCCCGGGGAGCGGGCGAGGGGCGGGCAGGGTACCGCGCCCCCGAGAAGGCGACGAGACCGGACCGGATGGGCCAGCACTACCTACCTCCCGGGTTTGGCTCCGAACTTGGCTGCCTCGCCCCATAGTCGATGGGACGGGCGTCGGATCGACACCGGGTGAGCGCCCTGTCGCCGCCATCCCGACGTCGGGGGGTCGAGGCTTCAGCGATCCCTCGCCGACCTCTCGGCCGCCCTGACCTTCGCCTGAGCGCGCGCGACGTCCGCCCGGCCCTGAGCCGCAGCCCGTCGAGCGTCCGTCGCGCGCTGATGAGCGTCTGCCGCCTGTTTGGCAAGCTCCGTCTCCGCCTTCGCAAGCTCTCGGGCGCGTGATTCCGCGCGAGCCAGATCCGCGCGCGCGGTCTCGAGGCGGACCTGGGCTTCGGCTCGACGTCGTGCCGCTTCGCGGTCGGCGGGCGGTGGGGCAGGGGAGGCCTCACGGCTCCCCGGCTCTGATGCCTTGGTGGATCTCACCACGCGCAAGGCCGGGGGCGCGTCCCCGAACACGTCGAAGCCCGTCGTCGTCTGCTCCCGACTGAGTCGCCCCTCGCGAAGCAGCTCGCGGAGGGCGGGAGCGGTCGCGGCGGCCATGAGCGTCCCGGTGAGACGATTGCGGGCGGCCGCCGTGATGGCGTGGCCTGCCGACGTGACATGCGCGAGACTCTTTTCGACCAGTGCGGCGATCGCCTCCCGATAGGCTTTCGCGGCGACCGACACCTCTACCGGCGCGCGGCCGAGTTGCCCGCGCTTGAGCTCGTCGGCCGCGGCGAGAAGTCGATCCACCGCTGCTCGATTCTCGTGCGCGACCTGGTTGATCGCCCAGACCAGGAGCGTGGGCCGAGGAAGTTTGGCAATCTCGGCCGCGGCGGAGGTCTTGCCGGCACGCTGGAGCTCGGCCACCAGTTGGTTTCGGGTGGCCGTGAACTGCTCTGGCCGAGCGCGGAACAGCGCATCCAGCGCACGCACGTCGTCGGGACGGGGTGGGGATTCCATGCGCGTCCAGGTCCCGCGCGAAGCCGCGGGCGCCTCTGGACTCATTCTACGCGCCGCCTCAGGTGTCTGCGACTACTTGCGCCGACGAGTGCGCCCCCGTGAAGGCCACGGCTCGGCGGCGGGGCCTGGGCATGGGACCGTGCCTCCGCATGCACCCGGACCGCTGGAGCTTGTGCTGTCGCGGATGTCGTAGCAGAGCCAGATGCCAGGGGCAGGACGTCTGCACCGTGTCCCTGGCCACCCCGTGGAAGGCGACTAGATCATTCACCCAATGCGGGCAGTGCGGTTCTCCTGACTCCACGATTGGCGCCCGAGGCTGGGGCGTGGAAGCCTGGACCCGTGCAGTCCTCAGGCTTCGCGGTGGTCAGGGGAACGGCGCGGCTCGCGGCTACTGGAGCGTGATGCAGCGATGCCCGGGCAGGCCCACGGTGGCGCCATCGAACCAGGACGCGCGCTCGTCGGGTGGACGCTCGTCCACCGTGCCCGGAGAACAGATCGTCTGCCCCGACAGTGCGAACGGGGTCGACGTCGACCTGGCGGATGAGGCTGCCGGCACGGGCGGGGTCGGGCGCGTCCGGCCGGATCCGGGCTCGATCTCGGGGGCCGAGGTCGCGCCGCTGCGCCGGGGCACGCCCTTCGAGGTCAGCGTCTCCGCACAGACCTGGCCGGCCGCCACGGCGAGCGCGAGCGCCCACAGGATGCACCACATGGTCTCTCGCATGCGTGAACAATGGCCGAGCTGCTCCGTCCTTTCGGGGGCTCGGGGGCACCAAGAATACCAAAGGCAAAACCTGGTGCGCCAGCTTACTGGGAAAAATGGGGCTCCCGCGGGCCCCGAGCCCGAGGGCCGCCGTTTTTCGTCTATCGGCAAGGTCCCGAATTCCCGCCGCGGGGGCCTCCCCCGTAGGAGCATGAGATCGGTTGAGGGCGGAAAAACTCCACAGGGCGCTGTCTTGCCTCTGGGCGGCAGTCCTCCATCCCGGGGTGCTCCGTTGATACCGGCCGCGGGACCCCTGGACCCGGGGCTCGCAGGATAGGCCATGACCGTAGTGAAAGCCCCCCGGTCCTTGACGGGTCGCTCGCCGTTGGCGACGATGGTCATGTCGGCCGGTGGAGAACGCTCTGGCCGCCGATACGCCCCCGCATCCGTGCGGCGGCGCTTCCTGCAGCGGATGAGCCCTCAGCTCCCGGCTCTGGACATGCGAAGAGGCTTGCCGGTCGTCGTCGGCGACGTTGGGGCGCACGCCCGCCGTTGGCGCGTGCCGCTGGCCGCTGCCTGGCTCCTGCTCTCCCAGACCTCCGGCTTCGCCCAGACGCCGCTTCCGACGGTCTCGACGGCCGCGACCCTCACGGTGCTAGGCGGGGGGGTGGAGCTCATGCGGGCCGACGGCACACGGACGGCCGCCGCCAGCGGGACGAGCCTGTCGGTCACCGACCGCATCGTCACCAGCCCCGAGGGTCGGGCCCTGATCACCTTCCTCGACGGCACGACCGTGACCGTGGAGCCGCGCTCCGAGGTCACCGTGCGGGAGATGGAGGTGGGGGGCCGCGAGCGCTCGAACATCCAGGTCCTCATCACGGCCGGCACCGTGTGGGCGAGGATCGCCAACGTTCTCGGCGGCCGCGGGACCGTGTCCCTCGCCTCCAACACTCACGCGGCGATCGCGCGCGACGGATTGATCGGGGCGGAGGAGCGGCGGGACGGGAGCTTCGCATGCTGGACGCGGGCGGGCACCGTGGAGCTGGTCGACCCGAGCGGGGCGAGCCAGGGCCTCCTCCAACCGGGACAGAAGGTGACGATCCCGGCGCGGGGCCGTCCGATCACGGAGAACTTCTCCGTGCACCGGAGCGTCGTCGAGATCACCGCGCTAGGACCGGTGTGGCCGTTCGTCGTCATGCCGGACGCCGTCCGTCTCGCGGGCTTCGTGGCCCCCGGGATCGAGGTGAACCAGGTGTTCGGCTCGCTGACCGCGCGTCGCGGCGAGGCTCGCGTCGTGGAGGTCCCCGGCGGCCTGCCGGGCCCCTACCTGGTCGTCCTGACGGGCGCCGCGGACGGGCCCTTCCGGGTGACCGTAACCGGCCGGGTCCGCGGGCGGGCCGTCTACGAGCGGCGCTGGGCCGGCACGATCGCCCGCGGCCAGCGACTCGCCGGCGGGGTGAACCAAGACTTCGACCCGACGAAGACCTCCCCGGTCACCGAGGCGGAGGCGCTGACGGGGATGATCTCGCCGCTTCGGCCCGCCCCCGATCCGGCGCCCGGTTTCGTGCTGCTCTCGCCCCTCGAGGTGGCGGCGGCGGAAGGACGGTAGCGCCCTACTTCGTCTTCGCGACCCACACCCCGTCCCAGTCGCTCGGCGGCGGCTCGGCGAGGAGCTCGTGGGCCCGCCGCCGGTAGAGCGCGATGGGGCCGTCGTCGGGCGCCGCCGTCGCCAGCTCCTCGAAGAGCTTCGTGGCCTCCGCCCACTGGCGACTCCGGTACAGCGCCACGCCCTCGTCGTACCGCGCGAGGAGATTCCGCCGCTCGGGCGGGAGGCCTCCGGCTCGTCCCAGGAGCTCGTAGACCTGGACGGGCTCCGCCCGTCCCTTCACCGCCACCAGGTCGAGGAATCGGTACTCGAAGGCGTCGCCGGCGGCCTGCCGGGTGGCGTCGCCGATCACGATGTGCACACCGTACTCCTTGCTCAGCCCCTCGAGCCGCGATGCCACGTTGACCGGGTCGCCGACGGCCGTGTAGGCGAGGCGGTCCCGGGACCCGAGATTGCCTACGATCATGGTCCCGGTGTTGATCCCGATCCCCATGTCGAGGTCCCCCCAGCCGCGCGCCGCGAACTCGAGCCGGAGGGCGCCCAGCGCCGCGATCATCTCTAGCGCGGCCTGGCACGCGCGGTTGGCGTGATCGGGCTGGGTCATGGGCGCGTTCCAGAACGCCTCCAGGCCGTCCCCGGCGTAGTGGGCGAGCACACCGTCGTGCTGGAACACGATCGCCGTCATCTCGGTCATGTGGTCGTTCAGCAGCGCGACGAGGGTTTCGGGGGGGAGCTCGTGGGCGTGCGTCGTGAAGCCGCGGAGGTCGCTGAAGAGGACGGACATCTCGCGGAGCTCGCCCCCCAGTCGTAGCCGGCGGAGATCGGCCAGCACCCAGCGGCTGACGGACGGCGAGAGATAGCGGGCCATCGCCTCGCGGATCCGGCGCTGTTCGGCCTGCTCGAACACGACGCGGTCCACCAGCGCGACGGCGAAACTCAGGAGGAGCGCGGCCGACGGGAGCACCACATCCAGGATGACGCCGCCGTCGAGCAGCGCGCTCGCCGCCACCAGGTACAGGGCCAGCACGGCGAGGACGAGGAGCCCCATCACCAGCGGGCGCCGCCCGGACGCGAGGAACCCGGCCAGCAGAGACAGGCCCACGATCAGCATGACGACGGTCGGTCGGGGTGCCGGCACCAGGAAGCGCTGGTGCAGGATGGTCTCGATGGCGCTGCCCAGGATCTCGACTCCCCACATCCGGCGGTCGCTCGTCATGGGGGTGGGATGCTCGTCGACCCCCGGGGTCGTGAAGCCCACCAGGACGATCTTGTCCTGCATCAGCTGGGGGTCGAAGCTGCCGTCCAGGACGTCGATCAGCGGGACGATGCGGAAGGGGCCGCCGCCGCCCGGATCGGACGGTGGGCCGAGGAAGTTGATGAGCATGGACTCCCGCTCGGCCAAGGGGATTGCGCGGCCCGCGGCGTAGAGCGGCCCCCTGGGCGGGGCCGCTTCGACGACGCTCTGGCGCCGGGTGTACCGGGCCACGACGACCAGGGCGAAGCTGGGGACCTGCTCCTCGCCGGCCCGGAGCAGGAGCGGGAGGCTCCGCACGACCCCGTCCCGGGCCGCCGTCACGTTCACGATGCCCTCGTCGAGGCGCGCGTCCCGGACGGCGCGGGTCGGGCGGACGAACCGCTCGAACTCCTGCGCCACGCCCGGCCGCGGGTCGAAGGCCCGCGCCCCCTGCGCGACCACCGGCGTGATCACGTTGCCGGCGCGCCGGAGCGTCATCGCCAGCTCGTCGTCGTCGGCGTTCGGCGCGTCGAACAGCACGGCGAGGCCGATCAGCCGCGGGGAGGCCGCTCGGAGCGTCTCCAGGGCCTGGGCGTAGAGCGACCGCGGCCACGTGGCGACCGCCCCGTAGCGGGCCCGGAGACGCTGGGCACTCCGCTCGTCGACGCCCACGATCACCGTCGCGGTCGCCGGCCGTACAGGTCGGGTGAGCAGCAGGAGATCCACGGTGCGCGCGCGCGTGGCTGCCAGCGTGTCGAGGAGGAAAGCCGCGGCCAGAAGGACGGCGACCGCCAGGGCGAGGAGGGCGGTTCTGAGGAGCCGCGCCCGGGGACCGCGTCCCGGCGCCGCCCCCGATGGGGCCGCCTCCACCGCCGGTGCCGGGCGCCTGGGAGGGCCGGATAGGGAACGCGGGGATGTCATCGATGCCGGAGCTCGCCTAGCCGCTGCCGTCGAGCCCACTATACGCCGGCGCCGACCCCCTGGCGGGGCCACCCCACGGCCGGGATCAAGGCGGCCCGGTCGTCCCGGTGCCGGGTGCCGGTGTGGCACGTCGAGCTCGGCGGATCTCCTTCAAGTTGACCTTCTCCGGCGATGGAGCGCGTGGAGCGGCGCCGTCAGCGTTCCGCCGAGGGAGGTCGGCGCATTGTCGACTCGCGGGGGCACGCGCGGGTGGACCGTCCGGCGGACGAGTCGATTCCGCTCCAGCTTCCGAAGCGCCTCCGTCAGGATTTCCGGGAGCCCAGCGGCATCTGGGTCGTGACGTACATCCAGCCCGGGTCGAAGCCGTCACCCCTGGGCTGACGTCCGACGGGATGCGGGCGGAGGTCCCTAGCTCCCCGAGGGCCGCGCGTGGGTCACCGGGCGCGCGAAGGCGACCCTCCAAGCGCCGGGCCGAGCGCGCCCGTCCGTGGCGGCGGAGCCGCTGCCGTCCGGCCCTGATGGCGCGCGAAGGCGAGGACGCCGATGGCGCGCCGCTGTCCCGGGACCTTCTCACCGGCCGTTTTGCCGTACGGCGAGGCGTGCTCGATCTCCGCGTTCAGCTCGGCCCCGAGCAGCATGACGAGCCCGAGAGGTAGAACCACAGGAGGAGCACCATCACGCCGCCGATGGCGCCGTACGTCTCGGCGTACGTGCCGAAGTTGGTGATGTAGAACTTGAAGCCAAGCGACGCCAGGAGCCAGAGCACCGTGGTCAGCACCAAGCCCGGAGTCACCCAGACCCACTCGCCCTCGGAGATCTTCCCGATCTGACTCTGGATGATCGTGATGACGTCGGCCGGCACGACGCCGCCGACGGCGCCCACGACGCGGGTGAGGAAGTTCTCTAGCGGGAAGAAGCTCGCCAGGGCGATGCCGACGAGAATCGCAGGGAAGAGCGAGAAGAAGAAGTAGTAGGCGAGCTGGGCGGCGAGACCGAGGCCGTTGTCCGCGAGGAACTCCTTGACCGTCCGCGTGACTAGGTCGCGGCAGGTGAGGGGGTTTCCCGAGAATCCGAAGCAGAGCATGGCCTGGCCTTCAGCCGTTGACGGTCTCGCCGCCGCTCGGACGGGCGACCTGGCCGGTCAATACGATCCGTCCTCGGAGGCCAGGGCGCCCGCGCGGCCGGTCAGCGCGCGACGGCGGGCTCCCCGTGCTTCATGGCCTCCATCTGACGCCCCGCGTCCTCGAGCCGAGCGGCGTCCCACACCCGCTCGATCTTCGGCCAGATCTCCCCCTCCTCCTTGCGGATGTGCTGCTCGAGCGCCCCCCGGAGCTTCTTCACCGTGGCCAGCCATCCCTCGTCCGAGGGATCCTGGCGGTTGATCTCCTTGATCAGGCTCTCCGCCTCTTGCACCTCCTGGTGGTGGGCGGTGGCCCACTGGGTGAGCGCCGGATCCGCGTGGACTTCCCGCGCGACCGGCGCGTAGAGGCACGTCTCTTCCATCTTCTCGTGGAGCTCGAGCTCGGGATGGAGCTTGGCCCAGAGGGCGCGGCGCTCGTGCGCGGGGGCCCTCTCGATCTTCTGGAACGCGGCCTTGGCCTGGCCGTGCATCTCCTTAAGTAGCTGGATCGCGTGCATCGTATCCTCCTGCCCACGCGGCCGATCGGCGCCACCGCGCGGGGAAATCGGATCGGTCCACCGGTTGTCGTGCGAGCCGTGTGCCAACGTCAGGGCGGAAGTGAGGGTGAAGTGAAAGGGCCACGGAGCGCGTCATCCTCCGATCCGTCGGAGAAGGCGCCGCGGTGTCCGACGCGTCCGTCCGGCCCGGAGGACTACCCTGCTGCGCTCCGCAGCCCTCTTGCTTCGCGCCATGCCGGTGCAGGAGAAATGCCACGACAGACGGCGTGATTTTCACGCGGGAACACTCGGCCCCCAGGGGACAACCCGTCGCCGTACCGACGTGATGTCGCCGGCCGAACCAGTCGTGGTCGTACGGCGGTCCGGAGGCGGTCCGGAGTAGGATGACCAGGTCGAGGGGAAGCGAGGAGACGATGAGGCCGTACCGGTTCACGCACTTCTGGGCGTCCGTGCTGGCCGGTCTCGGCGTCGGCATTATGATGATGGGCGCCGTGGGCGCCGGCCTGCTCCTCCTGCTGCCGGATCGGATCCCGTTTCCGTATCCGGGGCCCCGCGTTCTGGCGGCGGTCGTCGTGCTCGCGGGGAGCGTCATCGTGGGGGCGCCGTTGATCGTGGCCGGTCAGTTGGTCCAGGTGGTGCTGGACCAGCGCCGCCTCCTGGCGCGCATTCACCATCGACTCCGCCGCTGGGAGGACGAGCGGGAGGCAGAACGCCCGCATCCCATGCGAGGGCCCGGGCGGCCCTTGTAGCGCGGCCGGCTCAGGTCAGGGAGGCGGCCACCGGGACCCTCTCCAGGCTCGGCCGGGGCCCGGGGCTTCCGTGCTACGCTGTCCGCCATGATTCCGCACGGTTCGGCGCCGTGGTCTCTCTGGGCGGAGTCTCGAGCCTGACGATGGCCGGCCCCGGCGCATCCCCCGCGAAGGGCAAGCCCCGTGAGGGGCGGACCGGAGGCTCTCTCCGCCGCGCGTTTATCGGGGCGGCGCTCGCGACCTGCATCCCGTTTCTGTTGCTCATCGCCTATCTGGCCTGGAGTCAGGTCAGCCGGGAGCACGACCGGATCGCCCGCGAGGCCCTCGCCCAGGCGACGCTCTTGAGCGCCCAGGTGGAGAAACACTTCGGGGCACGCCTGGAGGCCCTCACCGGGGCCGCGAGTCTTCTCGGCGCAGGCGGAGCCAGCCCCTCCGCCACCGAGGCCCATGGGCGGCGGCTCCGCCAGGCCTTCCCGGACATCGACCGTGCTGTGCTGCTCGACGAGCTGGGGGTGGCGGTCGCGTCGGTGCCGCCGCTGGCCGAGGGCAAGCGCCTGGCGGTCGGGGACCAGGAGTGGTTCAAGCGCGCGGCGACATCGACGGAGCCATTCATCGGTGTCCCCTGGCGTGCGGGCCAGGAGGTCCTGGTCGGGATCTACGCGCCGGTCCGGACTCCCGAGGGACAGCTCCGGGGCGTCCTCGCCCTCGATCTTCTCCTCAAGCGTGTTCAGGACCTCCTGGCCCAGGCGAAGCTGTCTGCGGGGACCTCGGCCACGCTCGTGACCGACCAGGGCATCGTCGTCGCGCGGCAGCCCAGCCTCTTCCTCATGGCCAACGTGGGTAGCCTCGCGGCCTACGCCGACCTGCTGGCCCGGGGCGGCACCGGTGAGGCGATCTTCGAGGACGGGGGGTCGCGCATCGCCGGCGCGGTCCGCCTCCGGCCCCAGGGCTGGACCCTTGTCGTCGGGGTGCCGTCCGCCGAGGTCACGCGCGAAACGCAGAGCCACCTGCTCCTGGTCGGCGGGGCGGCGCTCGCGCTCACCGCTCTGGCCATCGTCGCCGGCCTGCGAATGGCCAGTCGCCAGACCGAAGGGTTCGGGCGGCTCCGCCAGGCCATGGTCCGACTCGAATCAGGCGACCTCCCCGCGACCCTACCGGTCACGGTGGGCGGTGAGGCTGGCGCCCTGACGGACAGCTTCAACCGGATGCTCAGCTGGCTGAGGGGAAAACTCCGGGAGTACGAAGTGGTCAGCCAGCTCGACGACGCGGCGGGTCGGGTCGCGACGGGCGACCGGTCAATCGACGCGATGCTGCCCGGGCTCCTTCGCCGGGTCGTCGGGGGCGTCGGGGCGGACGTCGGCGTCCTCGTCCTGCCCGACGAATCCGGCCTGACGGCCCGGGCTGCGGTGGGTTTCCACGGAACCCGGGTCGAGGGGACCCAACTCCGGCGGGGACAGGGGCTGGCGGGTGCCGTCATGTCGGCGCGGGAGTCCCTGATCGTTACCGACGTGGAAGCCGACTACCGGGTCGAGGAGCCGTATCTCAAGGACGGGGCCATTCGCTCCATCGCCGCGCTTCCCCTTGTGGCCGGCGACGACCTCCTCGGCGTCGTCTCGGTGGGGTACCGGGCCCCCCACACGTTCGCCGCGGACGAGGTGGGCCGGCTCGAGGCGATCGTGCGCCGCACGGCCCAGGCCATCGACCGGGCGCAGGCTCTCGACTCGGTCCAACGGAGCACCCAGGGTCTGGAAGCCCAGATCGCCCAGCAGGAGGAAGCCCTCCAGAAAGCCGCGGTCGACCAGGCGGAGGCCAACCGCCAGACGCAGGAGGCGCGGAAGCAGGCGCGAGAGCTGGAGCAGCGCATGAAGCTCCAGGCCGCCCAGGCACCCCAGGTGAAGGAGGTCATCGTCGAGCGCGAGGTCGTGCGGGCGGACCCGGCGGCCGAGCAGGCGACACGGCTGCGGGGCGAGATGCAGAAGACGGTCAGCGAGGAGCTGCGCGCGCCCCTGACCGCGCTCCTGGACCTCCCGCGGCTCCTGGTTGACGGGCTCCAGAAACCGCTCGGCGATACCGAGCGGGGCCAGCTCGAGATCCTGCAGGAGCGCGGGCAGGAGATCCTGGAGCTGATCGAGGGGCTCACGACGCTGAGCGTGCTCCAGGCCGGCGGGCTCAAGCTCACGAAGGCGGCGACGGACTTGCCTGCGCTCGTCCACCGCGTGGTTCGCGCGCTCCAGCCCCGCGTCGCGGCCAAGGGAAACCGGATCGAGACCGACATCAAGCCCGGGGTAGTGCCCGTCGTCACGGATGCGCGTCGGCTCGAGCAGGTCCTCGGGAACCTCATCCTGTCGGCCGTCAAGTACACCGAGGTCGGCGAGATCCGGGTGACCTGCTATCTGCGCGACCGCGACGTGGTGCTCACCGTCGCCGACGATGGCGTCGGCTTCACGCCGGAGGAGCAAGCCCGGATCTTTCGGCCGTTCTGTCCGGTAGGCCCGCGGGACGGACGGAAGCTCCCCGGTACCGGCCTGCTCTTGACGGTGGCGGAGCGGCTCGTCATGGCGCTCGGCGGGAAGATCAAGATGGAGAGCGAGCCGGACCGCGGCTCGTGGGCCACCGTCACGCTGCCGGTGCAGGGATGAGCCAGGCCACTCGCAGCCTCGCCAGGCTCGGGCACGTCTTGATCGTCGACGACGATCTTCTCGTCCGGGAGACGATGCGCGACTACATCGAGCACCTGGGGTATTCCGTGCGGGACGTGGGGTCCGCCGAGGCGGCGCTCGTCGAGATCCGGAAGGAGGCGCCGGACCTGGTGCTGCTCGACGTCCGGATGCCGCGGATCAACGGGATCGACCTGTGCCGGCAGCTGAAGGGTGATCCGATCACGCACCTCATTCCAGTCGTCCTCCTGACCGCCGAGCGCGAGCTCGATTCGCGGGTGGCGGGACTCGCGGCAGGGGCGGACGACTACTTCACGAAGCCCGTCCATCCGCGCGAACTGGACGCGCGCCTCCGGTCGCTCATCCGTCTGAAGCGCGTCCTCGAGGATCTGGAGGAGGCCGAGAGCCTCATCACGAGCCTCGCGCTCACCATCGAGGCGCGTGACCCCTACACGGCCGGCCACTGCGTGCGGCTCGCGGCGTGGGCCATGGCGTTCGGCGATCGGCTAGGACTGAGCGACGACGAGCAGAAGGCCCTGCGCCTGGGCGGGTTCCTGCACGACCTCGGCAAGATCGCGGTGCCCGACGGCGTCCTCCTCAAGGCCGGCCCCCTCAGCTCTGAAGAGCGACGGTTGATGGAGGAGCACCCAGGGGCGGGAGACCGGCTCGTCGTGCCCATGCGGACGCTCGGGGTCGTGCGCCCCATCATCCGGCACCATCATGAGCGGTGGGACGGGCAGGGGTACCCCGACCGGATTGGCGGGGATGAGGTGCCGCTCCTCGCGCGCCTCATGGCGATCGTCGACGTGTACGATGCCTTGTGCACGCAGCGGCCCTACAAGTCGCCGTTCGGCGAGGAGGAAGCGCTGAAGGCCCTCCACGAGGGGGCCCGGACCGGCCAGTTCGATCCGGAGCTGGTCCGGGTGTTCCTGGAGCTCCGGCAGACCTCGATCGACCGGCGTCACTGAGCCTCCGTCCGCATCCATGGCCGCCTGCGTTTTCTGCGAGATCGTTGCCAGGCGAAATGCGGCTACCATAGAGTACGAGGACGACGAGCTCCTCGCCTTCCAGGACATCTACCCCAAGGCCCCGGTCCACCTCCTCATCATCCCCAAGCGTCACGTCGAGTCCGTGATGGCGCTCGCCCCGGAGGACGGGCCTCTCGTGGGCCGGATGGTCCTGGCCGCCAAGCGGATCGGAGAGGCCCGGGGACTGGCCGAGCGCGGCTACCGGCTAGCCCTCCACTGCGGGCCCGAGGGAGGCCAGGTCGTGTACCACCTCCATCTCCACTTCCTGGCCGGACGCCGGGAAGAGCGAAAGGTCGAGCGGCGATGAGAGACCCCGTCCCCCCCGAGCGGGTTCAGCTCCCGAACGGCCTCACGGTGGTGCTTCAGCCACACGACGCGGCCGACGTGGCGGCGGTGCAGCTCTGGGTCCGCGCGGGGGCTCGGGACGAGGGCCTGCACGAGGCGGGGCTGTCGCACTTCATCGAGCACCTCCTGTTCAAGGGGACGCCGTCGCGCGGCCCCGGGGTTATCGACCAGACGATTTCCGGGCGCGGGGGCGAGATGAACGCGGCGACCTCACAGGACTGGACGTACTTCCACGTCGTCCTGCCCACGGATCGCTTCGAGACGGCGGTGGACGTCCTGGCGGACGCCGCCCAGCACGCCGTGTTCGACCCCGTGGAGGTCGAGCGCGAGCGTCACGTTGTCCTCGAGGAGATCCGGCGCGCCGAGGACACGCCGGGCGCCGCCCTCTGGCGCGTACTGGCCCGGGGCCACTTCGGCGCCCACGCCTACGGCCGGCCCGTCCTCGGCTCCGCGGAGTCCATCGCTGGCGCGCCGCGGGACACTATCGTCGACTATTACCGCCGCTCCTACGTGCCGAACAACGCGACGGTCGTGGTGGCCGGCAGCATGACGGCGGCGCGGGGCCTCGACGTCGTGCGCGCGGCGTTCGAAGGCTGGGCGGCCGGTCCCTTGCCCGATCGGCCCCGGCGCGCGCCCGAGGCGCCCCGCGAGCCACGGCGGGTCGAGGCGTCGAAGGCGCTGCACCAGACGTACCTCGGGCTGGCCTGGGCGGCCCCCGTTCCGCCGGATCCCGACGTCTACGCCCTCGACCTCGTGGCGTCCGTGCTGGGCCAGGGCCGCGCGTCGCGGCTCGTCCAGTCGCTCAGGGAGCGGCTCGGCCTCGTGTCCGGGATTGGCAGCAGCTTCTACCTCCAGCACGACGCCGGGACGATCGCGGTGACCGCCCGCACGGACACCGCCCGCTACGCCGAGATCGAGGCGGCGGTTCTGGCCGAGGTCCAGCGGCTGTCCGAGGCGCTGGTGACGGAGGAGGAGCTGGCCCGGGCGGTGACGGCGGTGGAAGCCGACCACGCGTTCAGCGGGGAGACGGCGGAAGGCGCGGCCTATGCGCTCGGCACGGCGGACACCGTCTGGACCCTCGAGTTCGAGCTGGGATACGTCGACGCTATCCGGCGCGTGACGCGGGAGGCCATGCTCGAGGCCGCCCGACGCTATCTTCATCCCGAGCGCTTCACCGGCGCCGTCATCGGGGCCGGGGCTGCGGGAGGCGGCGAGTGACCGCCGCCGAGGGTCGCCCCGGCGCTGGCGCCCCGCAGGGCGAGCCCTGGCTCCGCCCGGACGCCGATCGGCCGGCGGCCTCCGGTCTCGGTTCCGTGACGCGTCTCGTCCTGCCCAACGGGCTGACGGTCCTCGTGCGCGAGAACCGGGGCGCCCCGGTGGTCGCGCTGACCCTCCTGTCCCGTGGAGGATCCGCGGATGAGGCGCCGGAGCTGAACGGCGTGACCGCCCTGCTGGGACGCGTGCTCCTCAAGGGGACCCGGGCCCGGAGCGCGCTCGACGTGGCGAGCGCGGCGGAGGATGCCGGGGGCGGCATCGACAGCGGCGCGGACCAGGAGTACGCGGAGCTCAGGGCTTGGGGGCTCGCGCGGCACTGGCGGCGTCTCCTCGCGCTGCTCCACGAGGTCGTCGCCGAGCCGCGCCTCGACGATGCCGAGATCGAGCGGGAACGCGCGGTCCTGCTGGCCCAGATTCGCGGCCTCGAGGACCAGCCGGCGCAGGTCGCCAACCGGATCCTGGCCCAGTCGCTCTTCGGGCCCCGGGGATACGGATTGCCGGCGAGCGGGGAGGAGGCGACCGTCGCGCGGATCGTACGGGCCAACCTGCTCAATCGCCTGGCCGAGACCTACGCCGCCGACCGCCTCGTCCTGGCCGTGTCGGGCGCGGTGGGGACCGACGAGGTGCTCGACGAGGCAGGGCGCCTGTTCGGAAGCGTCCGGCCGGGGGGCGAGGCAACCCGCCCGCCGGCCCCACCGGAGCGACCCGTGCGGTCGCGCCAGTACGAGACGTCGCCGACCCAGCAGGCGCACGTCCTGCTCGGCTACCTCGCGCCCTCCGTCGAGACATCCGATCACGTCGCGCTCAAGGTCGCGAACGGCATCCTGGGCGGCGGGATGTCGAGCCGCTTGTTCCGGACCCTTCGGGACGAGCAGGGGCTCGCATACTCCGTGGGCTCCGCGTACCCCACTCGCCGGGGCGCCGGCCGCGTCGTCCTCCACATCGGCACGGCGCCGGAGAACGTGGCGTCGGCGGAGGCCGGTCTCCGGCGCGAGGTCGACCACCTGGCCGGCGAGCTGGTGTCGGAGGACGAGCTCGAGCGCACCAAGGCCTACCTGTCGGGGGCCTTCGTCCTGGATCGCCGGACGAACGGGCGTCAGAGCTTCTATCTGGCTTTCTACGAGACGATGGGCGTCGGCGCCGAGTACGTGATGCGCTATCCGAGTCTCCTCGACGCGGTCGGCGCGACCGACGTGCTGCGTGTCGCACGCCGCCATCTGGTCGAGCCGGCGGTGGTGGTGGTCGGCCCGGCTTGAGGGCCGGCGTTCGCGGTGCTCCCGCTCAAGGACAACGTCCCGACCAGCTCGTTCCCGGCGGTCTCGGTCGCGGTGATCGCGGTCAACGTGGCGATCTACCTCTACGAGTTCTTTCTCTGGTTCGATCCGTCCGTGGGCGGCCGTCCGTCGCTGGGCGCGCAGCTCTACGAGCAGTTCATCGTCGAGTTCGGCCTGGTCCCGTGCCGGTTCCGGGAGATCTGCCCGCCGCGCCTGGACACGGTGCTGACGGGCGCACCGCTGCCTATGCTGACGATCTTCACGTCGATGTTCGTCCACGGGGGATTGCTTCACGTCGGCGGCAACATGCTCTACCTCTGGATCTTCGGCAGAAACGTCGAGGACTCGATGGGGCACGGGCGCTTCCTCGTCTTCTACCTCGTGTGCGGGCTGACGGCCGCGGCCGCGCAGTACTTGTGGGATCCCGCCTCGCCCATCCCGATGGTGGGGGCCAGCGGGGCGGTCTCCGGGACCCTGGGAGCGTACCTGGTGCTGCACCCACGCGCGCGAATCTGGACCCTCGTGATCTTCGGCTTCTTCGTCCGGGTGATCCCGGTGCCCGCCACGATCGTGCTCGGGTTCTGGGTGGTCCTGCAGTTCGTGAACAGTGTCTTCACCTTTGCCCGGGGCGACACGGGAGGGGTCGCGTTCCTGGCCCACCTCGGCGGCTTCATCGCGGGACTCATGCTGCTGGGCGCGTTCCGGCGCCCGCGGATCCAGCGCCGCCGCCGCCGCGGCCTATAATCGAGCGGAGGCGAGGACGAGGGTGAAGGCCGAGCTCGATCCGATCAGATTCGGCACGTCCGGCTGGCGCGGGCGGATCGCGGACACGTACACCTTCGCGAACGTGCGCCGCCTCACGCGAGCCATCGCGGACCACCTCAAGGACGCGGGCGACGCCGAGCGCGGCGCCGTTGTCGGGTACGACACGCGCTTCCTGTCCGAGGACTTCGCCGCCGCGGCCGCCGGGACGCTGGCGCAAGCCGGTCTCCGGTGCCGCCTCTCGGTGGCGCCCGTCCCGACGCCCACCGTGGCCCACGCCGTGCTCCACCACCGGGCGGCCGCCGGGATCACGATCACGGCGAGCCACAACCCGGCGCCGGACAACGGGCTCAAGCTGTCGGGCCCGACGGGCGGGCCCGCCCTGCCGGAGGTGACCCGGGCGATCGAAGCGCGAGTGGCCTCGCTCGATGACCCAGGAGGGCTCGAGATCGGCGAGGCGCGGGCCGCGGGCCTCGTCGAGTCGGCGGACTTCCGGCCGGCGTACCTCGACCAGTGCCGGCGCCTGATCGACCTGGACGCCATTCGCCGGGCCCGGCTGCGCGTGGTCGTCGACGTGATGCACGGTCCAGCGAGCGACTACCTCGACCGCCTCCTGGAGGAGGCGGGCTGCGAGGTCACGCTGCTCCACGGGACTCGCGACGTCACGTTCGGCGGTCACCCGCCGGAGCCGGCGGAGGAGTATCTGCAGGAGCTGATCCGGACGGTGCGCGAGCGTCGGGCGCATCTCGGGCTGGCCACAGACGGCGACGCCGATCGCTTCGGCGTCGTCGACCGCGACGGGACGGTGCTGTTGCCGAACCCGATCCTGGCGCTGGTGGCGCGCCACCTCCTGGGTCACCGGCGCTGGCGCGGCGGGGTGGCACGGAGCGTGGCCACCACGCATCTCCTCGACGCGCTGGCGGCCCAGTACGGATGCGAGCTCCACGAGACCCCGGTCGGCTTCAAGTACCTGGGCGACCTGATCACCCAGGGGCGCGCCATGTTCGGCGGCGAAGAGTCGGGCGGCATGAGCCTCAGGGGGCACCCCCCCGAGAAGGACGGCATCCTGGCGTGCCTCCTGGCGGCGGAGATCGCCGCGGTCGAGGGCATGGCGCTCGGCGCCGTGCTGGAGCGGCTCTACGGGGAGGTCGGACGGCTCCTCTCCGTTCGCGTCAACGTTCCGCTCTCCGACGAGGTCCGGCGGGCGCTGCCGGACCGGATGGCCGCGCCGCCGGCGGCACTCGGGCGGTGGGCCGTCAAGCGCGTCCAGACCACCGACGGGCTCAAGCTCCACCTGGACGGCGGCGCCTGGGTGCTGGTGCGGCCGTCGGGGACCGAGCCGGTGGCACGACTCTACGTCGAGGCGTCGGATGCGCCGACCCTCGCGGCTCTCAGCGCCGCCGCCGAGCGGCACTTCTTCGCATGAGTCCCGCCAGGGCTGCGCGTCCGCCACGGGTCCGCCTGGACGAGCTGCTCGTGGCGCGGGGGCTCGCGTCGAGCCGCGCCGAGGCGGCGCGGCTGATCCTTGCGGGCCAGGTGCGGCTCGGGGGCGGCTCACCCGCCAAGGCGGGCCGCCTGGTGGCGCCCGACGTGGCAGTGGAGCGGGTGCGGGAGGCACGCTTCGTCGGACGAGGTGGCGAGAAGCTGGCGGGGGCGCTCGACGCGTTCGGCGTGAGCGTCGAGGGCCGGGTCTGCCTGGACGTCGGCGCGTCCACGGGAGGATTCACAGACTGCCTGCTCGCCCGCGGAGCGGCTCGGGTCCACGCGCTGGACGTGGGGCACGGCCAGCTCCACCCGCGGCTCCGGGGCGACGCCCGCGTCGTGGTGTGGGAACGCCTGAACGCGCGCCGCCTGGAGCCCCGGTGGTTTCCCGACGCGCCGAGCCTCTCGACGATCGACGTGTCCTTCATCTCGCTCGAGAAAGTGCTGCCCGCCGTGGCGGCCTGCCTCGCGAGCCCGGTGGAGATCGTCGCCCTCGTGAAGCCGCAGTTCGAGGTCGGCCGTCGCCAGGTGGGGAAGGGTGGAGTGGTCCGCGCCGTCGAGTCCCGCCGGGACGCTGTCCGCCGCGTGGCGAGCGTGGCCGCCGCGCTCCGGCTCCGCACGGGTGGGGTCGCGGCGTCCGTGCTACCGGGCCCGAAGGGGAATCGCGAGGTCTTCCTCCACCTCGCTCGTGATCTCGGCTCTCGCCAGCCGCTCGAGGGGGCGGAGCTCGAGACGGCTCTCGCCGCGGCGGTTCCTGCCGAAGCGGCAGGGGCCCGGCGTGCCAGGAGAGCCCGATGAACGAGACGCAGGGCGGAGACCGGAGGAAGCGGATGCGCCGCATCGGGGTGGTGGCGCGGCAGGACCGAGCCGAGGCGCAGGAAGTGACGCGCGGGCTGGTCCAGTGGCTGATCGCGCACGGGCGCGAGGTGATCGTCGACGGCGACACGGCCGCCGCGCTCGGGCTTCCGGGCGTGACGGTGACAGAGCGGCAGGCGCTGCCCGCGAGAGTCGATCTCATCGTGGTCCTGGGAGGCGACGGGACGCTCCTCGCGGTCGCGCGACTGGTCGATGGCTTGGACGTGCCCATCCTGGGCGTCAACCTCGGCGGCCTCGGTTTTCTCACGGCGACCACACTTGAGGCGCTCTTTCCCACGCTCGAGGCGGTGCTGCGGGGCGAGTACGCCGCCGAGGAGCGCCTCGTGCTGGAGGCCCGGTTGACGCGCGGCGGCGCCCAGGTGGCGGAACAGCTCGCGCTGAACGACGTCGTGGTGGCAAAGGGCGCCCTCGGCCGCCTGATCGACCTGGACGTGCGCGCGGACGGTCAGCCAATGACGGCCTACCGGGCGGACGGCCTCATCATCGCCACCCCGACCGGTTCGACCGCCTACAACCTCTCGGCTGCCGGGCCGATCCTCTTCCCGACCATGGATGCCGTGGTACTGACCCCCATCTGCTCGCACACGCTGACAAATCGCCCGATCGTGCTCCCGGCCTCCGTCCGGCTGGACGTGACCCTGCTCACGGAGGCGCCGGACGTGGTCCTCTCGGTCGACGGCCAGACCGGCCCCCCGGTCGCCGCGGGGGACGTGGTCCACGTCCGGCAGGCCCAAGCCCGCATCCGCCTCATCCGCGACCCGCGGAAATCCTACTTCGAAGTGCTGCGCACGAAGCTAAAATGGGGCGAACGTTGATTAACTGGGAGGGGCGCGCGGGTGCTCAGGGAGCTCAGGGTCAAGAACCTCGCGGTCATTGAGTCGCTGACCGTCCCCTTCGGCCCCGGCCTGAACGTGCTCACAGGCGAAACGGGCGCGGGGAAGTCCATTCTGATCGACGCTCTCACGCTGCTTCTCGGCGAGCGGGCTCAGCCGTCGGAGACCATCCGCGCCGGCGCCGAGACCGCCACCATCGAGGCCGTGTTTGACGCGCCCCGGAAGAGCCCGGTGGCCGCCCTCCTCCAAGAGCACGGCATCTCGCTCGAGAACGGCCAGTTGGTGGTGCGACGGGAGCTCGTGCGCGGAGGGCGGGGGCGGGTGTTCTTGAACGACGCCAACACGACGCTCGCGCTCCTGGAGAAGCTCGGCGAGACCCTGGTCGAGGTCCACGGTCAGCACGAGCACCAGGCGCTCATCCGGTCCTCGCGCCACCTGGACCTCCTGGACGCCTTCGCCGGCCTCGGGATCCTGCGAGAGCGCCTCCGGCAGCGGCACGACGAGTGGCGGAGCGTCTCGGCGGAGCTGGACGCCCTCCGGACGTCGGCGCGCGACCAGGTCGCCAAGGCGGCGCAGTACCGGGAGTCCCTGGCGGAGATCGACGCCGCGCGGCTCCGCCCGGGCGAGGAGGAGGAGCTTCGCGAGGAGCGCCGGCGGCTCCAGAACGCCGAGCGCCTGGCCGAGGGCGCGACCGGAGCCTACCGGGAGCTCTACGACGACCCGGCCTCTGCCGTCGAGCGCGCCGGGCGGGCGGCGAACCTCGTGCGGGAACTGGTCCGGATCGACCCGACGATCCAGCCGACCGTGCAGGCTCTCGAAACCGCCCTGGTCCACCTCGACGAGACCGCCCGCGCCCTCCGAGGCTACCGGGACGGAATCGTGTTCGACCCCCCGAGGCTCGACGCGATCGAGCGCCGCGTGGACGAGATCGGGCGCGTCAAGCGGAAGTACGGGGAGACGGTGGAGGGCGTTCTGGCGGCCCGGGCGCGGCTCGAGTCGGATCTGGAGGGTCTCTCCCGGACGGGTGAGGACGAGGGCCGCCTCGCGGAGCGGGCCGAGCGGCTCCGAACCGAGCTGGTCACGCGCGCCACGGACCTGGCCGAGCGACGCGATCAGGCCGTGGGCCGGCTCGAGACCTCCGTGCTGGCCGAGCTGGCGGCGCTCGATCTGGAGTTCGCGGCGTTCCGGGTGCGGCTCCTGCGAGAGCCGGCCGGACCCGGCGAGCTCGGGGTCGGCCCCGAGGCGTGGCGGCTCGGCCCCCGGGGGGTCGATCAGGCCGAGTTCCTGTTCTCGGGGAACGCGGGAGAGGAGGCCCGGCCGCTGGCGCGCATCGCCTCGGGCGGAGAGCTCTCGCGTACGATGCTGGCCCTCAAGGTCGTGCTCGCAGCCACCGACGCGGTGCCGGTCTTGATCTTCGACGAGGTGGACGTCGGCATCGGGGGCAAGACAGCCGACACCGTCGGCAAGAAGCTCCGGCAAGTCGCCCGGACGCGGCAGGTCCTCTGCGTCACGCACCTGGCGCAGATCGCCGCCTACGCCGATCAGCACTTCCGGGTCGAGAAGCGCGAGGAGGAAGGGCGCCCGGCGACGAGCGTCGCCGCCCTGGTGAGGAACGACCGGGTGCGGGAGGTTGCCCGTATGCTCGGCGGCGAGTCCGTCACCGACACGAGCCTTCAGCACGCGCTCGAGCTCATCACCCAGGCGCGGGGGAAGTGAGCGCCGTCCCGCGCCGACCTCTGGCCGCCCCGGCTCGACCCGGGGGAGTACAATAGGCCCGTCATGATCGACCTGGTCCTCCGGAAGGTCTTCGGGTCCAAGCACGAGCGCGACGTCCGGCGGATGCGCCCCCGAGCGGCCGCCATCACCGCACTCGAGGCCGAGATCGGCCGATGGCCGGACGAGGCGTTCCGTGAGCGGGCGGCCGAGCTTCGGCAGAAGCTCCAGGACGGGACAGGCGTCGACGAGATCCTGCCCGAGGTTTTCGCGATGGTCCGGGAGGTCGGGCGGCGCCGGCTCGCCATGCGGCACTTCGACGTTCAGCTCATGGGCGGCATGGTGCTCCACGAGGGCAAGATCGCGGAGATGGCCACCGGCGAGGGCAAGACTCTCGTCGCCACGCTTCCGGCCGTGCTCAACGGCCTCACCGGACGCGGCGTGCACATCGTCACCGTCAACGACTACCTCGCCCGCCGTGACGCCCAGTGGATGGGGCCCCTCTATCACCAGCTGGGCCTCTCGGTGTCGGTGATCCAGCACGAGGCGTCGTTCCTCTACGACCCGGACTACGTCCCGGCGGACGCGCGTCTCCTGGCCCTCCGGCCCTGCCAGCGCCGGGAGGCCTACCTCGCGGACATCACGTACGGGACGAACAACGAGTTCGGGTTCGACTACCTGCGCGACAACATGCGCTTCTCGCTCGACGAGCTGGTCCAGCGGGAGCTTCACTACGCGATCGTCGACGAGGTCGACTCGATTCTGATCGACGAGGCGCGGACGCCGCTGATCATCTCGGGCCCGACCGAGGAGTCGACCGACCTCTACTACAAGGTCGACCGGATCATTCCCCGGCTCACCCGCGCGGCCACGATCACCGAAGGCAAGCTCCACGAGATCGAGGAGGTCCGCCGGGGCGACTACATCGTCGACGAGAAGGCGAAGACGGTGACGCTCACCGAGGCGGGGGTCGCCAAGTGCGAGCAGTTGCTCTCCGTCGGCAACCTGTACGATCCCCAGCACATCGACACGCTCCACCACATCAACCAGGGCCTCCGCGCCCACGCCCTGTTCGAGAAGGACGTGGACTACGTCGCCAAGGACGGCCAGATCATCATCGTCGACGAGTTCACCGGTCGTCTCATGCCGGGCCGGCGATGGTCGGACGGCCTCCACCAGGCGATCGAGGCGAAGGAAGGCCTCCGGATCCAACAGGAGAACCAGACCCTCGCCACCATCACGTTCCAGAACTACTTCCGGATGTACGACAAGCTCGCCGGCATGACGGGCACCGCCGACACCGAGGCGGCGGAATTCGCCAAGATCTACAAGCTGGACGTCACCGTGGTCCCGACCAACCGGACGCTGGTCCGACTGAACAACCCCGACGTGGTGTACAAGACCGAGCGCGAGAAGTTCGATGCCGTGGTGCAGGAGATCAAGGAGCTTCACGAGAAGGGGCGACCGATCCTCATCGGCACGGTATCGATCGAGAAGTCCGAGCGGCTCTCCAAGCTCCTGAAGAAGAGCGGCGTTCCTGACCACCAGGTGCTCAACGCCAAGTACCACGAGCGAGAGGCCGAGATCGTCGCCCAGGCCGGCCGGATGGGCGGCGTGACCATCGCCACCAACATGGCCGGCCGCGGGACCGACATCCTCCTCGGGGGCAACCCGGACTTCCTCGCTCGCGAGATGCTGCGGAAGCGCGGCGTCGACCCGGTCACCGCCTCCGACGAGGAGCGACGCCGAGCGCTCGAGGAGGCCCGCCGCATCACCGAGGCCGAGCACGAGCAGGTCGTCGAGCTGGGCGGTCTTCACATCCTGGCGACGGAGCGCCACGAGTCCCGCCGGATCGACAATCAGCTCAGGGGCCGCTCGGGGCGCCAGGGCGACCCAGGATCATCGCGCTTCTACCTCTCGCTCGAGGACGATCTCCTGCGGATATTCGGCTCCGAGCGTATCCAGAAGATCATGGACCGTCTCGGCATGGAGGAAGGGGAGCCGATCGAGCACCGGCTGGTGACGCGCGCGATCCAGACCGCCCAGAAGCGTGTCGAGGCGCACCACTTCGAGATCAGGAAGCACCTCCTCGAGTACGACGACGTCATGAACAAGCAGCGCGAGGTGGTCTACGGGATGCGCCGCGAGATCCTCCAGGGCCAAAGCCAGGAGGAGACCGTCCGGGAGTGGATGGACGACATGCTCGACGGCCTCGTCGACACCTACGCGGGGGAAGGCGTCCACCCCGAGGACTGGGACCTGGGCGGGCTCGGGGAGGCGCTCCACCGGCAGTTCGACGTGAAGCTGTCGGCCGGAGTGGCGGCGCGCGAGGTCACGTCGCGCGACGCGCTGCGCGAGGCGCTGGGGGAGGCGGTCCAGGCCCGCTACGCCGCCCGCGAGCGGGAACTGTCGCCGGAGCTCCTGCGAACGCTGGAGCGGTGGGTCATGCTCCACGTCATCGACGGCCAGTGGAAGGACCACCTCCTGTCCATGGACCACATGAAGGAGGGGATCGGGCTCCGGGGTTACGGCCAGCGCGACCCGCTGACCGAGTACAAGCGCGAGGCGTACGACCTCTTCGAGGAGATGGTCGACCGGGTCCGGACCACGGTGACGGAGCTTCTCTTCAAGATGCAGGTGGCGCGCGATGCGGCTCCCGAGCCCGCTCCGCGGCCGGTGGTTCCGGCGCCCGCACCTCGGCGGACTC
>DATAFX010000022.1:0-25544 GCA_036257195.1 Candidatus Methylomirabilota bacterium
GCTTCGGCCGCGTCCCGTCCGAACACGATGATCCGAGTGTTGTGGTCCTCCATCGGTAGTCGGCCGTCGTCCTTCGCCTTTCGGACCTCCCCGACGTCCTTGCCGGGCTGGACGGCCCCGACCGGGATGTTCCTGGCTCCCGAGAGCGAGCCGGCCAGGAACTCATCAGCGCTTCTGGCGTCGAGAAAGACTGCGGTTCGGTCGTTCCGCAGGACGTGCAGCACACCTTCGAGCTCGATCTCGGTCAGCCCGACGAGCGCGCGCCAGACCGGGATGCCGAGCTGGTACCGCCGGACACTCGTGAAGCCCGCGGCGATGAGCTCCTCGCTGAGTCGCTTGCTCTTGCCGCAGAAGGGACCGTTGCAGTAGAGAACGAGCGGCTTGGTTCGGTCACCGCCGACGAGCCGCTCGATCTCGCGGACGTCCGAGACGTACACCGAGATGGCCACGCCTGGCTTCGGCGCCACGTTCAACGCGCCCGGGACGTGGCTCATGGCGTACTCAAGGTGCGGGCGCGCGTCGAGGACGAGCGCGCTTCTGTCGGCCAGGATCCGCCTCAGCTCGTCCGTCGAGACTTCCGGAGTGCGCTGGTTAGGCTCCATCAAGGTGGCTTGATCGATTCGCCCGGCGGGCTGCGCGGACAACGCACTCCATGCGGAGCTGCTCAGCACGAGAACGACCACGATCCCCCAACCGAACTGTCGTGTAGTCATGGCCACCTCACATTTTGAGGCATTTCAGGGCGGTCGAGTACCTCCCCGACCCGGAAGGCCGGGAGGCGGGGACTCGGACGACGAAGCGGGGTCGGGAAGGGAGGACGAACGAGTTCTGCACCACCCCAGAAGCCCGCGGCGCAACCACCGGCGTCTGGAGAGAACCTGAGCGGACGGGCGCGCCAACAGCATTGCGTATGCCCAGCTTTCGACGACGTCGGGACGGATTCTAGCGCCCGCTCGCGGCGGTCGCAATCCTCGTCCGGCCACGACGGCTTCGGGGCAACCAGCTCGCGTGACGGCGTCTACCGCCGGCCCTGGGCGAGCCGGGCGCTCTCCGGCAGGCGGCGGAGGGCCCCCATCGCCAGCGTGCCGAGGAAGGGCCCCGGCGCCAGGAACGCGAAGGCCCACGGCCAGCCCCAGGCCTCCACCGCCCGCGGCACGAGCCAGGTCGAGACCAGCGTGAGCAGGAAGCCCAGGCTCGTCTGGAGCGACAGCGCGGTTCCCACGTAGGCCGGCGGGGCGAGCTCGGTGACGGCCGCCGAGAACTGGGCGGAGTCCGCGATGATTGTGAAGCCCCAGACGAGGGCGACCGCTATCAAGAGGACCGGCCGGTCGAAGACGAGCCCCATGGCGGCGGCGCAGGTGCCGCTTCCGATCATGGCCAGCATCGTCGTGGCGGTGCGCCCGATGCGGTCCGCGAGGAGACCGGCCGCCACGCAGCTCACCGCGCCCACCCCGATCACCGCGGCCGTCGCCAGCGCGCCGAGGCGGGGCGCTGCCGGCAGGCCGGCCCGCGTGAACGCGGTGAGGAGGTAGAGCCCGATCCACGTCCACATTGCGTAGAGCTCCCACATGTGGCCGAAGTAGCCCAGGCTGGCCAGGACAACGCCGCGGGAGCGGACGAGCTCGCCGATGCACGCGGGGTTGAACGGGGCCCGGGCCTGGACGTGCGGACCGTCGCGGACGAAGGCCGCCATGACGAGCGCGCCGCCGAGGGCGGCGAGCGACGTCACGGCGATCACCGGCGGCCAGGCCAGCGCGCCGGCGAAGTTGATCAGGTACGGGAGGGCCCCGCCCGCCGTGAGCGCGCCCACCAGGCTGCCAACGGCCAGGCCGCGGTCGGCTACGAACCAGCTCGCCGCCAGCTTCATCGCCGGCGGGTAGGTGCCGGCCATCGCGAGGCCGGTGAGGAACCGGGCGGCGAGGACGAGCGGGAGCGAGTCGATGACGACCAGGAGAGCTGCATTGACCAGGCTGCCCCCGATCGCCGAGAGGACGAAGAGCCGCCGCGCCCCCACGAAGTCGGACAAAGTGAGAACGGCGCTCACGACGGTGCCCACGACGAAACCGAGCGTCACCGCCATCGAGAGCCACGCCTGGGCATCCGTCGACATCCATGCCGTGCGTAAGGCGGGAATGACCGCGGTTGCGGAGAACCACAGGGAGAGCGCGCCGAGCTCGGCGAGACAGATCCACGCCAGCATCGGCCAGCGCATGGGCGGACTCTAGGGAAGCCGACTGCCACGTGTCAAGGCGGGACCGGATAGAATCGAGGCGGGCGCCCCCGCACCCCGCGGCGCGGCCCCCGCCGACGACCGCCGACCGGAGAGGTGACCATGGGCACGATCCCCTCGAGCTTTCTCCCGTCCCGGGCGCTCTGGCCCGAACGCGTCTATACCCTGCCGAAGCACGCCCGTTATCCGGAGCGTCTCAACTCGACCGAGGAGCTGATCGACCGCCACAAGCTGCCGCGAGAGGTCGCGTTCGTGCCGCAGCTGCCGCGGGCGCCCAGCCCCGCCGGGCAGGGGACCGGCAAGCTCCTGCGTCGGGTCCTCCGGGAGCAGGCCGGGCGCGCCTGACTCTGCCGGTGGATCGCTTCGCGGGCCGGGTCGTTCTGGTCACCGGCGCCTCGTCCGGCATCGGGGCGGCCGTCGCGCGCGAGTTCGCCCGCCAGGGCGCCGACCTGGTCCTGGCGGCGCGCCGGCTCTCCCGGTTGCTGGAGCTGGCCGACGAGCTTCGACGCGCGGGGCGGCAGGCCCTCGCCGTCTCGTGCGACGTGACGGAGGACCGCGCGGTCGAGGGAGCGGTCGAGCAGGCGCTCGCCGCGTTCGGCCGCCTCGACGTCGCGGTGGCCAACGCCGGCTTCGGCGTCCTCGGGCCGTTCGAGCGTCTGGGGCTCGACGACTACCGCCGGCAGTTCGAGACGAACGTCTTCGGCGTGCTCCGAACCGCGTCCGCGACCCTCCCCGCGCTCCGGCAGAGCCGCGGCATGCTGGTGATCGTCGGCAGCGTGAGCGGCCATGTCCCGACTCCGGGGACGTCGGCGTACGCCATGAGCAAGGCAGCGGTGCACGCTCTGGCCGGGGTGCTCCGGGCCGAGGTCCGGCCGTACGGGGTCGGCGTGGTGCTGGTGACCCCCGGCTTCGTCGAGAGCGAGATCCGCCGGGTCGACAACCGGGGGGTGTACCACGCCGACGCCCGTGACCCCGTCCCGCGGTGGCTGGTGATGCCGGCCGACCGGGGGGCGCGCGTCATCGTGCGTGCAGTCGCCCGCCGGCGGCGCGAGGTGGTCGTCACGGTGCACGGCAAGGTGGTGGTGTGGCTGGCCCGCCACTTTCCCTCGCTCCTGGCCTACGCCGTCGAGCGGGGGCCGTCCCGGTCCCGCGCCACGCCAGTGGGCGAGTCCCGCTGAGCTGTGACCTGTTGGCATTCAGCCGTCGGTGACAATTTCCGTCAGCGTCCGATGGGTTTTTCCCTCCTCGGGGAACCTCTGGACCGTCGGTCGGCCGACGAGACCTTGAATCAGGCCACCTTAGCGGGCATGGCCCCCTCCTCGGCCTCGTGGCACTGGGCTTGCTAATCACTCCGCCCAGAGCCATGCAACAGCACGAGATCCGATCGAGCTCAAGGCAAGCCGCGACCCAGCTGGCCGGCGTGGAGGAAGCTCCGCCGCCGGTCCCGGAGGCACGCCGAGGCCTTCTCGGCGAGATCCTGATCCGCGAAGGGCTGATCGACGAGACGCAGCTGTCCACCGCGCTGACGATACAGCACGAGAAGGAACCCACGACCCCGCTCGGCCAGATCCTGGTGCGGCAGGGAGTCATCACCCAGCGCCAGCTCAACAACGTCCTCGACCGGTACCGGAAGAAGTACCGGCTGGGCGACATCCTGGTCGAGACGGAGACGATTACCGAGCACCAGCTCCAGATCGCGCTCGACCATCAGAAGAAGACCGGACTCCGCCTCGGCGACGCCCTCCTCCAGCTGAACTTCGTGACCGAGGAGGAGGTCAACCAGGCGCTCTGCAAGCAGTTCGGCGTGACGTTCGTCGACCTGGACCGGCTGGTGCTCGACAACAGCCTCGCGCTGGTCATCAACCGGGAGTACGCCGAGCGCCACCGGGTGATCCCGATCTCGAAGACCGATCGGGTGCTGGTGGTCGCCATGGACGACCCGTCGGACCTGGGCGTCGTGGCCGAGCTGGCGACCGCCACCGGCTCGCGCATCAACGTGGTCACGTCGACGCATGCCGCGTTCCGGCGCGCCTTCGCCCGGACGTACGGAGAGAGCGCCGAGGTGGGCCTGGTACGCCGTGCCGAGCAGATCGGGCGCGAGTACGAGACGCTCCGCGTCGAGCATGAGGCGAACCAGCAGAAGCTCATGGAGCTTCGGCGGGCCCACGAGTCCCTCCTGGCGGATCGCGAGGCCTCGACCCGGGTGCTGGCCGAGCAGCGCACGCGGAACGAGTGGAACGAGCAGGCCCTGTCCAGTCTCCGGGAGGCCCATGCCGTGCTCCGAGCCGAGCACGAGTCGGCCCGGGCCACGCTAGAGAAGCTGCAGGCGGAGCATGCGGAGAGCACGCGGGCGCTCGGGGAGCTGCGCGAAGCGCACGAGTCCATGATCGCGGACCGCGCGGCAGCCGCCGACCAGCTGACCGAGCAGCGCGCACGGAACGAGTGGAATCTCCGGGTGCTGGATGAGCTGCGGACGGCCCAGGACGGGCTGCGTGCCGGCCACGAGGGCCTCCGCCGCGAGCTTTCGCTCGCGCACGACCGGGGCGCCGAGGCCGAGACGCGCCTGGCCGGGCTGCGGGCCTCGCACGAGACGCTCCTCGCCGACCACGCGACGATTGTCCGGGAGATCGAGACGGTCACCCACCGCCTGAAGGGCTGAGGAGACGAGGAATGGCGACGATGCACCTCAACGGTGGCCACGGCAACGGCCGCGAGGCGATCGTGCTCCCGCCGGCGATGCCGTCCCGGCGCGCGGCGGCCCCGGCTCCCCGGACCCGTCTCCTGGGCCAGCTGCTCGTCCAGGAGGGCCTGGTCACGGAGACGCAGCTCAGCGCGGCGCTCCGCGCCCAAGAGGCGAGCCCCGACGGGACCCCGGTCGGGCAGATTCTCGTCGACCAGGGTGCCCTCTCCCCGGCCGATCTGGAGGCGGTCCTCCGCCGATACCACAAGAAGTACCGGCTGGGCGACATCCTCGTCGAGACCAACGTGATCAGCGAAACGCAGCTGCAGCTCGGAGTCGACCACCATCGGCGCACGGGGCTCCGGCTCGGCGACGCGCTGCTCCAGCTGGGCTTCGTCAACGAGGAGATGCTCAAGCTGGCGCTCTGCACGCAGCTCGACGTCGCCTTCGTCGACCTCGACCGGTTCTCGATCGATCGCGACCTGGCGGCGCTGGTTCCGAAGACCTTCGCGCAGCAGCATCACGTCCTCCCGGTCGCTCGGGTCGACGGCGTGCTGACAGTGGGCCTCGCCGATCCGACCGACGGGTGGGTGGCCGAGAACCTCGAGACGATGACCGGTTGCGAGGTGCGGCTCGTGATGTCGACCGACGCCGCGTTCCAGCGCGCGTTCACGCGTGTCTACGGCGAGAATCCCGGGGTCGGGCTCGCCCGGCACAACGAGCGGCTCGAGCAGGCTCATGTGGTCCTCGCGCGCGAGCACGAGACTGCGGTTCGGGCGCTCGGCGATGTGCGCCGGTCGTACGAGGAGTTCCTCCGGGAGCAGGGCGAGCTGCTGCGGACGGCAGCCGAGCAGGTGACTCAGCAGGGCGTGCACGAGCGCCAGCTTGCCGAGCTCCAGGCGGCCCACTCGGCGTTGCGTGAGGAGCACGAGGCCCGAGGCCGCGCCCATGCGGACCTCTCGCGCGCGCAGGCAGAAACGCTCGAGAGCCTCGCGCTGGTCCGGGGGGAGCACGGGCGGCTGCTCAGCGAGCACCACGACCTGGGCCGTCAGCTTGCGGAGGAGCGAGAGCGGAGCGCCGAGCTGGCTCGCCGCCTGGTCGACCTGGAGGCCGCCCACATCGTGGGCCGCCGGGAGCTCGACGAGCGGCTGACGGCCCTGACGGCGCTGGACGCGGCCTACGCCGAGACGACCCACGCCCTGGCCGGCCTTCGCGCCGAGCACGAGGTCCTGCGGTTCGAGTACGAGCAGGTCTCGAGTCAGCTGCGCGAGCGCTGCCAGACCGCGGAGGAGCGCCAGCATCTGGCGGTCCAGCAGCTGGAGACGTTGCTCACGCGCCTCCGGCAGTAGCCTCGTCGCCGGGCCGGATGTGCGTCGGGCGCTCAGTCTCCGGAACGGTCCAGGCTGCGGCCCAGCGTGTAAACCCAGCGCCCGGGGCTGACCTCGAGCGCCGCCAGATCCGTGAACCCGTTGCGCACGTAGAAGGGCCGCGGCGCGGCTCCGCAGAAGAGATGGATGCCCGGAACGCCCGCCGCCCGCAGGTCCCGCGCATACCGCTCGATCAGGGCCGTCCCGGATCCCCGTCCTCGATACGCCGCCTCCACGTTCATGTGCAGGTGCGCGGGGTGGGTCTGCGTGAGCCCCCCCGGCACCCTTTCGGCGAGGCGTGATTCCTGGCCGCGCCGGAGCCGCAGGGCCAGACCCACGGTCCGCCGCGCGTCGACGTTCCAGGCGTAGCGTCGGCAGGCGATCAGGGCGAGGAGGCGCAGGGTGACCCGGAACCGGCGGGCGCGGCGAAACGCCGCCGTGTCCGGGCATCCGGTGAGATAGCCGACCACCCGGCCTTCCACCTCCGCCACGTACGTCCACCCCGGCACCAGGCGCTGATACGGACCCACCCACAGCTCGGCGAACAAGGGCCACCGGGCGGGATCGATCGGGTCGCCCCCGTTGCCGGTGCGGCAGCAGAGGCTCCGGACGGCCTGCCAGTCCTCAGGGGTCCGCGCCACCCGGACGAGCGGCATCACGCGGGCCTCCTCCGTCATTCCCGGGCTTCCCGGTGGCTGTGCTCGGCCCAGGCCACCTCCTCCGGGCTACCGATGTAGAGGGGCGTGCGCTGGTGGTAGTTCGTGGCGACCACGTCGAGGATGCGGCCGCGGCCGGTGCTCGCGCGTCCGCCCGCCGACTCGGCCACCAGCGCGAGCGGCGCCGCCTCGTACAGGAGTCGGATTCGACCCTCCGGCCGGTCCGCGTCCTCCGGATAGAGGTAGATGCCGCCCTCGACGAGCGTCCGGTGGAAGTCCGCGACGAGGGCGCCGGAGTAGCGAAGGGCGTAGGGGACGCCGCCGGTTTGGGCCCGTCGCAGCCGCTCGACGAGCGCGCGAGCCGCCGGGCTCCAGCGCGGCCAGTTGGCGTCGTTGACGGCGTAGATCCGTCCGGCGGCCGGCGTGCGGACGCCCGCCCGCGTGAGTCGGAATCGCCCGTCGGACGGGTCGAGGGCAAAGGCGTGGACGCCGGCCTCCGCCGCGTAGACGAACACGACGGCGGGGCCGTAGACGAGGTAGCCGGCCGCGACTTGCCGTGTGCCCGCGCCCAGCACCGCCCGGGCCGGATCGGCTCCCTGCGCGCCGGCTCCGCGTCTGATCCCGAAGATCGTGCCGAGGACCCCGGCCACGTCGGTGTTGAGGGAGCCGTCGAGCGGATCGAGGCACACCGAGAGGCTTCCCGCGGCGCCGGAGGTGTGCCACACGACCGGTGCCGGGAGCTCCTCCGAGGCGACGACCGCCACGACGCCGCTGGCCCGGAGGGCGGCCAGGAGCAGGTCGTTCGCCCGGACGTCCAGCCGTCGCACCCGGTCGCCGTGCGAGTTAACGCTGCCCGTCTCGCCCAGGCCCCCTACCAGAGCGGCCCGGGCGATCTCGCCCGCCAGCTGCGCACCCCCCTCGGCGAGCGCCTCCAGGGCGGCCGCGAGGTCCGGGGCGAGCGGCCCGCCGCCGCCCCCCGCGGCCCGGAGGTGCTCGGAGAGGGTGGGTGGAGGCTTCGTGCCGCCCGCCGTCACTCCCGGGCCCGGACGGCGTGCCCGCCGAACTGGTTGCGAAGTGCGGCGAGCATGCGATCGGCGAACGAGTCCTCCTCGCGGGACCGGAAGCGGGCGAGGAGCGAGGCGGTGATGGTCCACGCCGGCACGGACTGGTCGATCGCGTCCTGGACCGTCCAACGGCCCTCGCCGGAGTCCTCCACCCATCCACGGATCTTCGCGAGCGTCGGGTCCTCCTCGAGCGCCCGGCCGGCCAGCTCGACGAGCCACGAGCGTACGACGCTCCCTTGCATCCAGAGGTTGGCGATCCGGGGGAGGTCCAGGCCGTAGGGGCTCTTGTGCATCAGCGCGAACCCCTCGGCGATGGCCTGCATCATCCCGTACTCGATGCCGTTGTGGATCATCTTCACGTAGTGCCCGGCGCCGTGGGCGCCCATGTGTCCGTAGCCGTGTTCGGGCGCGAGCGTGCGGAAGAGCGGCTCGAGGTGACGGAAGACCGCCGCCTCGCCGCCGACCATGAGGCAGTAGCCCACCTGGAGCCCCCAGACGCCCCCGCTGGTCCCGACGTCCACGTAGTGGAGGCCGAGCGGCCGGAGCGCCTCGGCGCGCCGCGCGTCGTCGTGGAAGTTCGAGTTGCCGCCGTCGATGACGATGTCGTCCCGGTCCAGGTGGCGCGCGATCGTGTCGATCATGTCCTGGGTGGCGGCGCCGGCGGGCACCATGACCCAGATGGCCCGCGGCGGCGCGAGCCGCGCGACCAGATCGGCGATGGACGTCGCGCCCACCGCGCCGTGCCCCTCCGCCTCGCGCACCTTCTCGGGGCTCCGGTTGTACACGATGACGCGGTGGCCGCCCCGCAGGAGACGGACGACCATGTTCATGCCCATGCGGCCGAGTCCGACGAATCCGAGCTCCATCGAGGCGTCCTCCTTGGGACGGGTGGGGGGACGTTTGGGAGAGCGCGGTCAGCGGGCCGTCACGCACTCCCCGGGTTCCCGGCGCGTCTCAGGACCCGGACGGTCTCCGCCTCGGCGACCAGCACTCGATCCGCGGTGCCGAGGAAGAATCCGGTGTCGACGACGCCGGGGATCCGGCGGATCTCGCGATCGAGCGCGGCGGCATCGTCCTGGCCCGCGATCGCGCAGTCGAGGATCCAGTTGCCGTTGTCGGTGACGAAGGGCCCGCTCCCGGCCTCCCGGAGCCTGGGCTGGCATCCGAGGGCGGTGAGCCGGCGGTGGCAGAGGGGCCGCGCGAACGGCACGATCTCCACCGGCAGGCGGCCCCGGGCGCCGAGCCTCGGCACGAGCTTCTCCGAGGTGACGAGGATGACCTGATGCCGTGAGGCGGCGGCGACGATCCGCTCTCGCGTGAACGCCCCGCCGTAGCCCTTGATGAGGTCCAGGCGAGGGTCGACCTCGTCGGCGCCGTCCACCGTCAGGTCGAGCGGCTCCTCGGAGAGCTCCGCGACCGCGAGGCCGAGCGACGTCGCAAGCGCCGCGGTCGCGCGCGAGGTGGGGACGCCCCGCACCGAGAGCCCCCGGCCCGCCTCCGCAGCCAGCGCGCGCACGAACGCCTGCGCTGCCCGGCCGGAGCCGAGCCCGATGCGGACGTCCCGGCCCGCCTCTCGCACGAGGGCCACGGCCTCGGTGGCCAGGCGCGCGAGCGCCTCCGGAGGCGGGGCGGACAGTGAGCTCGCGGATGCGCCGACCAGAAGTGGCCTCCTCGGGGTCGGGAGAGGCCCTAGCCAGACCCCACCCGCGCGCCTAGCATAGCAGGGAGAGTCGACATGCCGAACCTGCAGACCTGGACCCTGCCGTCGGATCTCGAGGCCGGGGTGTCGGCGACGCTCCGCGAGTGGACGACGGAGCGGCGGACCGAGCGGCTCTGGGCTCGTGACGCGTCTCTTTGGACGGGCGCCGACGAGGCCAGCTGGCTCGGATGGTTGACGATCGTCGACGAGCAGCAGCGGCGGATCGACAGCCTCCACCGCATCGCCGAAGACGTGCGGGGAGCGGGCGTCACCGACATCGTGCTCCTCGGAATGGGGGGCTCGAGCCTCTGTCCCGAAGTCCTCCGCATGACGTTCGGGAAGCTCCCGGGATGGCCCGGGCTCTCAGTGCTGGATTCGACGGATCCCGCGCAGGTCCGGGCGTGCGAGGCGCGCGTGGACCTCGGGCGAACCCTGTTCATCGTGTCGTCGAAGTCGGGCACGACGCTCGAGCCGAACATCTTCAAGCAGTACTTCTTCGAGCGGGTGAAGGAGGCCGTCGGTCCTGGCAAGGCTGGCGACCGGTTCGTGGCGATCACGGACCCCGGCTCGAAGCTCGAGCACGTCGCCCGGACGGACGGCTTCCGCCACGTCCTCTTCGGTCTCCCGTCCATCGGCGGGCGCTACTCGGCACTGTCCGACTTCGGCATCGCGCCCGCGGCCATGATGGGGCTCGACGTGCCCCGACTGCTCGATGCCGCCCGGACGATGGCTCGCGCCTGCGAGTCGCGCAGCCCTGCAGAGGAGAACCCCGGCCTGGTTCTCGGCGCCGTCCTGGGCGTGCTCGCGCGGCGGGGGCGGGACAAGGTCACCCTGGTCACCTCGCCGGGCATTCACGATCTCGGAGCGTGGCTCGAGCAGCTCTTGGCCGAGTCGACCGGCAAGGCGGGCAAGGGCCTGATCCCGGTCGACCGGGAGCCGCTCGCGCCTCCCGAGGCCTACGGCGGAGACCGTCTGTTCGTCTACCTGCGCCTCTCCTCGGCCCCGGACGCCCGTCAGGACGCCGCGATCGCGCGCCTCGCGGATGCCGGCCAGCCGGTGGTCCGGATAGAGGTGCCCGAGCCGTACCAGATCGCCGCGGAGTTCTTCCGCTGGGAGTTCGCGACGGCCGTCGCCGGCGCGATCCTCGGGGTGAATCCGTTCGACCAGCCCGACGTCGAGGCTAGCAAGGTCGCGACGCGCCGGCTCACGGACGAGTTCGAGAGAACCGGAAGCCTGCCCGTCGAGGCCCCGATCCTGGAGGCGGGGGGAATCCGGCTCTTCGCCGACCCGCGGAACGGGACGGATCTGGGCGGCGGGGGCGGGACGCTTGCCGGTGTCCTCCGCGCCCACCTCGGACGCATCCGGTCCGGCGACTACGGGGCGCTCCTCGCCTACGTCGAGATGACGACTGCACACGAGGCGGCGCTCCAGGCGATCCGCGCGCGAATCCGGGACCGCTGGCGCGTCGCGACGTGCCTCGGCTTCGGCCCGCGTTTCCTCCACTCGACGGGCCAGGCTTACAAGGGAGGCCCGAACACCGGCGTGTTCCTCCAGATCACGTGCGAGGATGCTCGGGACCTCCCGGTTCCCGGCCAGCGATACACCTTCGGCGTCGTGAAGGCGGCGCAGGCCCGCGGTGATCTGGCAGTCCTGGCGGAGCGGGGCCGGCGCGCGCTGCGCGTGCACCTCGGGGCGGACGTCGCGGCGGGCCTGAGGGCACTCGGCGCGGCCGTCGAGCAGGCGGTCGGCTGACGGGACAGGCGCCGTCGAGGCGGAGATCGATGCCGGCCGAGCGCCCGGCCGGGAGAAGGGACCGGTGACGTGCAGATCGGCATGATCGGACTGGGCCGGATGGGCGGCAACATGGCGCGCCGCCTCATGCGCGGCGGCCACGCCATCGTGGCCCACGCCACGGATCCCACGGCGGTCCGGCAGATCGCGCGGGAGGGTGCCCTCGGCGCGACGTCGCTGGACGAGTTCGTCGAGGGGCTCACGCCGCCGCGCGCCGTCTGGGTGATGGTTCCGGCGGGGGCGCCGACGGAGCAGGTCGTCGCCGACCTCGCCAAGCGCCTGGACGCGCGCGACGTGATCGTGGACGGCGGGAACTCCTTCTACAAGGACGACGTCCGCCGGGCGGCGACGCTCCGGAGCCGGGGGATCCACTACGTCGACGTGGGCACGAGCGGCGGGATCTGGGGACTCGAGCGGGGATACTGCCTCATGATCGGCGGCGAGCCGGACGTGGTGACGCGCCTGGACCCGGTGTTCCGCACGCTCGCGCCGGGCCGCGATGCTGCGCCGCGGACGCCGGGCCGGGAGGCGATCGACGGGACGGCCGAGATCGGGTACCTCCACTGCGGGCCGGTCGGGGCCGGGCACTTCGTGAAGATGATCCACAACGGGATCGAGTACGGGCTCATGCAGGCCTACGCTGAGGGATTCGACATCCTCCTCAACGCGCGGTCAACGGACCTGCCGGCGGAGCATCGCTACGACCTGCCGCTCCGCGACATCGCGGAGGTCTGGCGACGGGGCAGCGTCGTGAGCTCGTGGCTCCTGGACCTCACGGCCCAGGCGCTCGTCGAGAGCCCGACGCTGTCGGGGTACACCGGGATTGTCCAGGACTCGGGCGAGGGGCGCTGGACCATCATGGCCGCGATCGAGGAGAGCGTGCCCGCCGACGTGCTCTCGGCGTCGCTCTTCGTCCGCTTCCGCTCGCGCCAGGACCACACCTTCGCCGAGCGGATCCTGTCGGCCATGCGGCTCAAGTTCGGCGGCCACGTCGAGCGGCCGTCGGGAGGATAGGGCGCCATGGCCACCCGCACCGGGCACGAGAATGACGCGCTGTCGGGGCCGGGCCGGCCGGCGTCGCCGTGCACCGTCGTCATCTTTGGCGCGGCGGGGGACCTCACGAAGCGGAAGCTCTTGCCGGCGCTCTACAACCTGAAGGTGGCCGGGCTCCTGCCGCGTGAGTTCGCGATCGTAGGGGTCGCGCGCCGGGATCAGACGCACGAGCAGTTCCGGGACGAGCAGACGCGGAGCATCCGCGAGTTCGCTACGACCCGGGTGGACGAGACGCTGTGGGGCGAGCTGCGGGACGCGATGTACTTCCAGGCCGGCGAACTCTCGGACCCGGCGGTCTACACGCAGCTCGCGAATCTCCTGGCCGAGAGCGCGAAGCGTCACGGCACGGGCGGGAACGCGCTCTTCTACCTCGCTGTGCCGCCGAATCTCTTCGGCGAGGTCGTCCGCCGCCTCGGTGAGGCGGGTCTCGTCCGGCAGGACGGGGGCATCTGGCGGCGGGTCATCGTCGAGAAGCCGTTCGGCCACGACCTCGAGACCGCGCGGGCGCTCAGCGCCGAGCTTGCCGCGGTCCTTCGGGAGGACCAGATCTACCGGATCGACCACTACCTCGGGAAGGAGACCGTCCAGAACATCCTGGTCTTCCGCTTCGCGAATGGGCTCTTCGAGCCGATCTGGAACCGAAACTACGTGGACCACGTCCAGTTGATGGTCGCGGAGACAGTCGGGGTCGAGGACCGCGGCAATTACTACGAGACGGCGGGCGTGCTGCGCGACATGATCCAGAACCACCTGTTCCAGCTCCTGGCGCTCGTCGCGATGGAGCCGCCGATCTCGTTCGCGGCCGACGCGGTCCGGGACGAGAAGGTGAAGGTGCTCCAGGCGATCCGGCCGATGACGCCCGAGGAGATCCTCGACCGTACGGTCCGCGGCCAATACGACGCCGGGGTGATCGAGGATCAGCCGGTTCGGGCGTACCGGCGGGAGCCCAAGGTGTCGCCGACGTCGGTCACCGAGACGTATGCGGCGCTCAAGCTCTTCGTGGAGAACTGGCGCTGGGCGGGGGTGCCGTTCTACCTGCGGTCCGGCAAGCGTCTGGCCCGGCGTCGGACGGAGATCGTGGTCGAGTTCCGGCGGCCGCCGCTGCTCTTCCTAGAGAAGGCCGACGTCGCTGATATCGAGCCGAACCGGCTGGTGATGCACATCCAGCCCGAGGAAGGGATCGAGCTCCAGGTCAAGGCGAAGCGGCCCGGACCCACCGCCCGCATCGAGACCGTGAAGCTCGACTTCAGCTACAAGGACTTCGGTCAGACGAGCGCGGCGACGGGCTACGAGCGGCTCCTCTACGACTGCATGGTCGGCGACAGCACGCTGTTCCACCGGACGGACATGGTCGAGGCCGCCTGGCGCATCGCGACGCCGATCCTGGAGACGTGGCGGTATCTCCCGGCGCCCGACTTTCCGAACTACGCGGCGGGATCGTGGGGCCCGGCCGCGGCGGGAGAGCTCATCCAGCAGGACGAACGGCGCTGGTACGCGACCGGGTGATCCGGTGATCCTGGCCGGTGACATCGGCGGCACCAACACCCGGCTCGCGTGGTTCGAGGTCGCGAACGGCGCCCTGGTACCGGGGGCGACCCAGACCTATCCGAGCCGCCAGCAGACGAGCCTCGACGCGATCGTCAAGGCGTTTCTCGGCGAGGCCCCGGGGCGGATCCGCCACGCGTGCTTCGGGATCGCCGGGCCGGTCCGGGAAGGCCGCGTCGAGGCCACGAACCTCCCGTGGGCCGTGGACGCGCGGTCGCTCGCGCAGGAGCTCCGTCTGGACCGCGTCCTCCTCATCAACGACCTCGAGGCGAACGCCTGGGGGCTCGCGACCCTCCCCGACGCCGACTTCGCCGTGCTCCAGCCGGGCCAGCCGGCTCCGACCGGGAACGCGGCGGTCATCTCCGCCGGCACCGGGCTCGGCGTCGCGGGGCTCGTGTGGGACGGCCGGCTGCACCGGCCGGTGGCCTCGGAGGCGGGGCATTCCGACTGGGCGCCCCAGGACGAGCTAGAGCTCGGGCTCTGGCGGTTCCTGACCGCCGAGGTCGGCCACGTGAGCGTGGAGCGCGTGCTCTCGGGTCCGGGCCTCCACAACATCTACCGGTTCCTCCGCGACGGGCAAGGGCTCGCCGAGCCGGGCTGGCTGGCCGACGCGCTGGCGCGCGAGGCACCGGCGCCTCTGATCTCGCGCGTGGGACTCGAGGGCCGGGCGGAGATCGCAGTCCGCGCCCTCGGGCTGTTCGTCGCGATCTACGGCGCCGAGGCAGGCAACCTGGGGCTCCGACTGCTGGCGACGGCCGGCGTCTACCTGGGAGGCGGGATCGCGCCGCGGATCCTCCCGGCCCTCCGGAGCCCGGCCTTTCTCGACGCGTTCGCCCGCAAGGGGCGGCTCCGGCCGCTCCTCGAGGAGATGCCGGTGCGGGTCGTCCTGAACGACCGGGCGGCGCTCCTGGGCGCGGCGCGTCGGGCCGCGATCGAGGCGGGCCTGATCGGGTAGGGAGCCGGCCGTGCCGCGCCGGAGACGCCGACGCGCCCGTGCTAGAGTGGACGTGAGCCCGCGGCCGCGCGCGTGCCGGGAGACCAGCAATGCGAGGGTACTCGAACCTGACGACCTCCACCGGATCCGAGGGAGGGCCCAGCACGATCCTCGTGAGGGTGCTCCAGGAGTACGATCGGCAGCTCCCCCTGGACTTCGTCGCCATGATCCTGGGCCGGACGCGGGCGGAAGTCGACCGTGACGTCGAGGGGCTCGAGCGGCAGGGGGTGGCCAAGCGGCTCGGCAACGAGGTCATGCTGGTTCGCTAGCCCGCCTCAGCGGCTTTCTTGCTGGAGAGTGTCGGTCCCCCGGTCGTAGCGCTCCTGATCGCGATGGCCGTCTCCCTCTCCGAGCTCCTCACGACCCTCTATCCGCGCACCGCCTTCCTCATCCTCAGGAGATCGCGCGCGCTGTACCTTTACGCCATCGCCTACGGCCTGATCGCCCTCTTCGTCGCGCTGGCGCTGGAGCGCCTCACGGCCTCCCGAACCATTCAGCTGGAGGGCTTCGGGCTGTCCTCGCCCTGGGTCCGGGCGATCGCCATCGGGATCACCGTCAAGGCCTTCCTGCACCTGCGGCTGTTCAACGTGAGCGTGGGCTCCCAGTCCGTTCCCGTGGGGCTGGAGACCCTCGTCCAGCTGTTCGAACCCGCGCTGCTCCGGACCGTGCTCCTGGACGAGTTCACGACCGTCCGGGCCCACGCGACGGCGCGGGCCCGCGGGTACCCGAGCCTCGACGCGGTCAAGACCAAGGCCAAGGCGGAGATCCCTCCGACGCTGCCGACGCAGGAGCGAGCGGCGTTCGCGAACGACATCGACCGGGCGACCAGCGTCGTCGAGGTGCTGGAGCACTTCCTGCGCTTCTTGGGGCGACGAAACCTCGACCGGGTGTTTCCCGCGACTCCCTGACGGCGCGCGCCCGGGAGCGGGACCCGCGACGCTCAGGCGCCGGCCGAACGCTCGGGCGCCAGCAGCCCGAGCGTGTTGTCCCGAAACATGCGGCGGCGATCCTCGGCGGCCAGGAAGTCCGCGTAGTCCCAGAGGTACGTCCGCGACTGGCGGTAGGTGCAGTAGCGACCGACGTTCGGCATGTCGGAGCCCCAGATCAGCTTGGCGGAGCCGAATCGCTCATAGGTCTGGCGGAAGTGGTGCTGCGCGCGTGGATACGGGTAGGGCATCCGCCCGGCCCAGGCGATGGGATAGAGCACTTCCGTCCACACGGGGTGGTGGTCGAGTAGATCGGCCACTTCCTCGGGCCACGCGATCCGATCTCCATCGTCCGCGTAGAGGCCGGTCGGCACGCCGTGGACCAGCACGTGGTGGATCGCCGAATGCCGCTCCACGATGCGTCGGAGTCGCCGCATCTCGTCGCGATAGTCCCCGGCCGGTGACTTGGCCGAATGGACCCAGAAGACCGGCAGATTCAGCCGCGCTACCGTCCGCCACAGCGGGTCGAAGCTGGGATCGTCCGGCAGGGTGCGATACCCGTTCCGGAAGAAGGCGGTCATCGTGAAGTAGAGGCCACGCATCCCGAGGCGCCCGACCTGGTCTTCGAGGGAGCGCAGTTCCTCGTCGCGGAAGGCGAACGGCTCGTCTACCTGGGCCAGGCCGATGAACCGCCCCGGCCATCGCCGCGCGGCCTCCGCGAAGTACTCCGCCAGATGACCGTAGATGTGGTCGTTCTGGAGCACGACGCTCCCGACCTCCGCGTAATCCATCTCGGCGACCATGCCCTCGGGGGAGGCGGAGAGGTCCTGCATGTGCGGGGGGAGGAACTGGACGTAGCAGGGCTCGCCGTCGTGCTCCCACTCGAAGCGGCCGAAGCGGCCCACCCGGAAGCGGACGTCCCTGGCGCGGCCCGCCTCGGATGGATCATCCGCCCGCCAGAGGGGCCGCGCGGTCACCGCCGCATGGTCGCGAAGCCGCCGGTAGGGCTGGTTGCCGTGGACGTGCATGGCCCGCTGCTGGTGCGCCAGGTGGTCATCCACCGTCGGGAATCCCGAGGCCCCGGCCAGCGGAGGAAATATGTGGGCGTGACAGTCGACGACGGTGAAGTCGGCCATGGGCTCCTCAGCGGGGGTGTCGAGGATCGAGCCAGTCTCGGAGCCCGTCCCCGAAGGTATTGAAGGCGAAGACCAGCAGGGAGATGGCGACGCCCGGCGCGACGACGAGATGGGGCGCGACCTCGAGGAACTCGCGGCCGCCGGAGAGCATGGTGCCCCATTCGGGCGCGGGGGGCCGGACGCCGAGGCCGAGAAAGCCCAGCGCCGACCCGAGCAGGACGGCCTGGCCGGCCAGGAGGCTCACCTCGATGACGAGCGTCGTGGTGGCGTGCGGCAGGACGTGGCGGGCCAGGATGCGCGCGTCCGGCACGCCGACGGCCACCGCGGCCTGGACGTAGTCCTCCTGCCGGACCTCCAGCACGCGGCTCCGGATCAACCGTGCGAGGGGCGCCACGAACCCGGCCGTCGTGGCGGCGATCAGACCGGACATCCCGGCTCCGATGACGCTCGCGATGGCGATCGCGAGAATCAGATTCGGCACCGTCAGCAGCAGGTCGGCCAGACCCGTGAGCACAGTGTCGACCCGGCCGCCGAAGTAGCCGGCGGCGAGCCCGAGCATCGCTCCGAGGAGCGCCGCGAGGGTCACCGACACGACCGCTGCCGTGAGCGTGAATCGCGTTCCCACCACGAGGCGTGACAGGAGGTCACGGCCGATCTGGTCCGTCCCGAGCCAGTGTTCCTGGGAAGCCGGTGCGAGGACGCCGAGGAGGTCTTGCTCGTTCTCCCCGTAGGGAGCGACCCAGGGACCCAAGGCCGCGAGGGCCACGTACAGGAACAGGAGACTGCCGCCCACCGGGAGGTGGAGACCGCGCCGACGAATCCAGCGACCGGATTCAGGCACGGCGAAGCCGGGGATTGATGAGGACGTAGAGCACGTCGACCAGCAGGTTGATGAGGAGGAAGCCCGCGACGAAGAGGATGGTGATCGTCTGGACGAGCGTGTAATCGCGGGCCCCAACCGCGTTGATCATCAGGTCGCCGACGCCCGGCCAGGCGAACAGCCGCTCCACCACCACGGATCCACCCAGCAGATACCCGGTCTGGAGGCCGATGACCGTCACGGTTGGGATCAGGGCGTTCCGGAGGACGTGACGGCCGACCACCGCGCGCGCGGCGAGGCCCTTGGCGCGGGCCGTGCGGACGTAGTCCTTGGCCAGTTCGTCGAGCATCACGCCCCGGGTCATGCGGGCGACGAGCGCGACCAGGCGCGCGGCCAGCGCAAGAGTCGGCATCACGAGAGACGCCCAGCCCGTGAAGCCGAAGCTCGGGAGCCAGCCCCGTTCCACCGACAGGGCGACGATCAACATGAGGCCGAGCCAGAAGTTCGGGATGGCCAGGAGTCCCACAACGAGGAGCGACAGGAGGTAGTCCGGCCAGCCGTTGTGCCGAACCGCGGCGACCATCCCCGCCGGCAGGCCCAGCAGGACAGTGAGGGTGATGGCGGCGGCCATCAGCACGAGTGTGGCCGGGAGGCGGGCGAGCACGTGGGGCAGCGGGTTCCCGCGGAAGGTCGACGAATAGCCGAAGTCCCCGCGGGCGAGGCCGGCGAGCCGCGTTGCGTACTGCTCCACCATCGGTCGATCGAGCCCCAGGCGCGTGCGCAGGAGGTCGATGTCCGACTGGCTGGCGGTCGCGCCGGCCATGAGCGTCGCCTCGTCCCCCGGCACCATCTTGAAGATGAGAAAGATGATGGTCAGGACGCCGAGCGCGATGAGCGGGATCCGCGCGACGCGGATCAGTACGAACGAAAGCGTGCTCTACGCCTCGACGCGCGCCCGCCGGGGGATCGTGAACACGATCGGCCACAGTTCGACGCCCTTGACCCCCTTGCGGAAGGCCGTGACGTTCTGGTTCACGTGGAGCCAGACGTACGGTGCGTCCTCCCACACGATCCGCTGGGCCTCGCCCATGGCGGCGAGCTGCTTGGCGGGGTCTGGGTTCGAATTCGCCTGCGCCAGGAGCTCGTCGACCTTCGGGTTCCGGTAGCGTCCCATGTTCCAGACGGTGGGCCGCGCCGCATCGTCGGCATTCGACTTGAAGAGGGATTCGAGGTGGTACAGACCCGAGGCGTTGGACGGGTTGAACCCGAATACCGCCAGGTCGAAGGCGAGCGCCGCCCGCTCCTGGCGGAGGGCGTCCCAGTAGGAACCGCGCTCGATCTTGCTGATCGTCACGTCGATCCCGATCTGCTGGAAGGCGCGCTGCGCGATCTCCGCGATGCTGACGTCACCGGGGAAGAGGCCGTCCGACGCCAGCAAGGTCATCTTGAGAGGCTTTCCATCGCGCTCGAGCTGGCCGCTCGCCCCCGGCTGGAATCCCACCTCGCCGAGGAGCGCCTTCGCCTTGGCGACCGAGTATTCGTACGGCCGCTGCTTCTGATAGCCCTGGGTGTCGAAGGCCAGCGGCGCGTCCGAGGCCTTCGCGAACCCGAAGAAGACCCGCTCGGCGATGGTGTCGACGGGGATCGCGTGGTTCAGCGCCCGCCGGACTCGCGGGTCGTCGTAGGGCGGCCGCGAGAGGTTGATGGCCAGTCCCATCGGTCGGAGGCTCGGGCGGACCACCACCTCGATGTTCGCCTCCTTGCGGAGACCCGCCACCAGCTGGACCGGGACGGAATCGATGACATCGACCGAGCCGGTGCGAAGCGCGGCAATCCGCGTCGAGGCCTCGAGGATGTACTTGAAGACCAGACGATCGGTGGCCGGCTTGCCGCCCCAATACCCGTCGGCGGCCCGGAGCACGACCTCCTGTCCCGGCGTGAAGGATTCGAGCCGGTATGGCCCGGCCCCGACCGGGTTCTGGGCGATTCCCTTCTCCGTGTGCTTCTCGACCGCGGCGGGGGAGACCAGCGAGCCCGAGCCGTGAGCCAGTGAGTTGAGGAGCTGGGAGAACGGCGCCTTGGTGCGGATCACGACCGTGTGCTCGTCCACGACGTCGGTGCCGGCGACCGGATCCCAGAGGGGCCGGTTGGTCGGGTTGCGGGCCTTGTCCACCAGCCGCTCGACGTTGAACTTCACCGCCTGGGCGTTGAACGGGGTGCCGTCGTGGAAGCGGACGTTCTTCCGGAGCCGGAAGCGGATGGACTTCAGGTCGGGTGCCACCTCCCAGGCCTCGGCCAGCTGGGGGACGAACTTGAGGTTCTCGTCGAAGTCGACCAGCCGGTCGTAGAGGCAGTACGCGACCTCGTAGCCCGCCGGATAGGTGGTGAACGCCCCCTGGGCCGGGTCGAGCGAGTTCACCGCGCCGCTCTGCCCGTAGGTCAGGGTCCGCGCGGCGGTCGCCTGGGCGAGGGCGCGGAGGGGGGAGCCGAGCGTGAGCGGCGACGTCGCGGCGGTGGACAGGAGTGTGAGGACCGTTCGACGCTTCATGCTGAACCTCCTATCGGCGGGATCGTCAGGACCGTCCGTCGGAGGCGGCGGCCTTCTCGTTGGTCCACAGGTGGCTCCACGTGAAGATGGCGGGGGCACCGCCGGTGTGCACGAAGACGGTCGTGTCGCCTCGGGTCAGGCGCCCCTCGCGAGCGTGGGCGATCAGCGCGGCGGCGCACTTCCCCGTGTAGACGGGGTCGAGCACGAGCCCCTCGGTGCGCGCGAACAGCCGAACCGCTTCGTTGCTCTCCGTGCTGGGCCGGCCGTAGCCGGGGCCCACGAAGTCGCCGAAGTTCACGACGTCTTCCGGCCGCACCCTCACGTCGAGACCGAGCGTGACGGCCGTCTCGTTGGCGATGGCGGCGGTGCGGACAGGCACGTCGTATTCCCGGGTCGCGGTGACGCCGTGCACCCGGAAGCCGCCCCAGAGCGCCCGCGCCAGCTCGAGGCCCGCCTGGCCTTTGCCCGACGACGACATGTAGAGGACGGCCGGGGCCGTGCCGGCGGCGCGCAACTGCTCGACCATCTCCATCGTCGTCTCCAGGTAGGCGATCGCCGAGGCGACGTCGAACATCGGGTTGTCGTTCAGGATGTGCGGTCGCTCGCCCCGGCGACGGCACTCCTCCGCGAGGGCGTCGAGCATCCGCCGCTGCTCCGTGCGATCCGGGGCGAAGTGGATCTCGGCCCCCAGGAGATAGTCGACGAGGAGGTTCCCCTGGACCTCACGAGGCCGGTCACCCTCCAGGACGAGCACGGTTCGGAGACCGAGCCGGTTGCAGGCCCCAACCGTCTGGCGCGCCGAGTTCGACTGAAGATCGAGTCCGACGAGAACGACGTCAGGCCGTTCGGCCATCGTCCGCGCCAGACGAAACTCGAGGTTGCGCAGCTTGTTGCCGCCGAGCGCGACGCCGGTGAGGTCGTCGCGCTTCACGAAGATCCGGGGCCCGCCCAGAGCCCGAGTGAGATTCGGCGCCTCGACCATCGGCGTCGGTCGAATCGCGATCGGCACCCGCGGAATGCGCGCGATCTTCGCGCGGATCGCGTCGAACGTCGGGGCGGTCGGGGGCGGCGCGATCGGGGCAGCCATTGCGGCGAAACTACGCAATCTAGCCGTCGGAGTCAATGACCCCGGGCGCCATCCGAATGCTAGAATGGCGCCCGCCGGTCGGCACCGTTCATCCTGGAAGGAGCCCTGCATGCTGTTGCGCGACAAGGTCGCTGTCGTTACCGGGTCCGGCCGGGGCATCGGGCGGGGCATCGCCCTGCGCTTCGCCCGGGAGGGCGCGCGGGTCGTCGTCAACGACCGTGACGACGGCGCGGTAGCGTTCACGGCGAACGAGATCCGGCAGGCGGGCGGGACGTGCCTGGGAGTGACCGCCGACGTCAGTGTGGAGTCCGAGGTCCGGCGCCTCTTCGACGACACGCTCCGCGCGTTCGGCACGCTCGACATCCTCGTCAACAACGCTCAGATGCTCGTCAACCAGGGGGAGAGCGGCCCGTTCCTCAAGATGACCAGCTCCGGCTGGGACGCCTACGTGCGGGCGAACATGGGGATGCTCTTCTACTGCACGCACCAGGCGGCGCGGATCATGGTCCGGCGCGGCGTGCGCGGCAGCATCATCAACATCAGCAGCAACGGGGCCAACCGCGTCCACCGGAACCAGATCGCCTACGACTCGGTGAAAGGCGCCATCGACACCTTTACGCGCGCGGTGGGAGTCGACCTGGCCCCGTGGGGCATCCGCTGCAACGCCATCCGTCCGGGGATGATCGCAGTCGACTACTGGGAGGCGCTCGCGCCCGAGGAGAAGGCGCGGCGCATCCGGGCCATCCCGATCGGCCGCGAGGGCCGGCCGGCCGACGTCGCCTGGGCCGCCGTCTTCCTGGCGGCGGACGATGCGGGGTTCGTCACCGGTCAGAACTTCGAGGTCGACGGCGGCATGCTGGCGCCCGGGCGCTCGGCGCCGGCCGAGCTGGGTCCGGTCGCAGGACCGGAGAACATCGGCGACTTCTGAGCGCCCCCGCCGGCCGGCGGGTCGGATTGCTTGCGTGGCGCCCCCCCTGCGTCTAGTATCGAGGCCGATGGCCGCTCTCCGTGCGCCCGGCGCGTCGGAGGCGTGCCACGGGCTCCGGCCCGAGTATGAAGACGCAAGGGCGTGCCCCGTTACATTGGCTGGCCGTTCCGCTGACCCTGGCAGCATCGCTGGCGCTCGCCCAAGCGCCGCTCGTCGAGCGGCCGACGCTGACGCAAGGAACCCGCTGGATTCTGGGCGCGGGCGCCTACGAACTGGTTCGGGTTGACCGCGACGCGTACGTCTTCGCGCTCCCGGCCGACGGCCGGGAGATCCACCTCAGCCGGGATCTCGCGCCCGCCGCCTTCATCCGGGGACGCGTCGCGGACTGGGAGCTGCGTCCGTCGCCGCCGCTGACCTGGCCTCTCCGCGTGGGCAAGTGGGGAGTCGGCGTGGGGCGGCTTCGGCTCCGGAGCGAGTTCGATCAGATTCCCGTGCGGGTGACCTGGCAGGTCGAGGCCTACGAGGACGTCAAGGTCCCGGCCGGAACGTTCCCCGCGTTTCGGATCGCCTACCGCCTCGATCTCGACACCGCGTCCTCGAGCACCGGAGGCCTCCGGGCGGGCCGGAGCTTCTGGTCGGTCACCACCTGGTACGCCCCCACCGTGGAGAGGCTCGTCAGGACTCAGTTCGTCGGCGCGACCGGACTCGACTTCGAGCTGGCGGCCCTCGAGCCGCCGGCCCCGACCCCGACGCCCTCGCCGCCGATCATCGCCAAGCCGGCTCCGCCCGCTCCGGCGCCGGCCGCACCGCCGCCCGTTGCGGCGACACCGACCGCGCCCGCCGGGCCCTCATCGCCGCCGCCCGCGACCGTCAAGCCGGCTCCGAGCGCTCCGGCACCGGCCGCGCCGGCGCCGCCGCCGATTGTCGCGAAGCCAGCCCCGCCCGCTCCCGCGCCGGCCACGCCGCCCCCGGTCGTGGCGACACCCGCCACGCCGCCGCCCGGACCCTTGGTTCCGCCGGCGCCCGCTCCAGGGGGCCCGCAGCCCGATCGCTGGGCGGTCGTGGTGGGGATCGGGAAATACGACAACCCGGCGATTCCGACGCTCCGCTACGCCGCGGCCGACGCCGAGGCGTTCTACGACGTCCTCGTGACCCGCGCCGGGTTTCCCAAGGACCACGTGCTGCTCTTCACGGAGCGGACGCCGCAGAAGCCGACGCTCCGAAACCTCAAGCAGGCCCTCGGCACGTTCCTCGCGCGCCGCCCGCAACGTAACGACCTCGTCGTCGTCTTCTTCGCCGGTCACGGGGCGCCCGAGGTGGACCCGCGCGGGATCGAGGCGGACGGGCTCGCCAAGTACCTGGTGCCAATCGACGCGGACCCGAACGATCTCTACTCGACGGCGCTCCCGATGGACGAGTTCCAGACCATCTTCGACCGGCTCGAGGCGGCGCGTGCCGTGGTCTTCCTCGACACCTGCTACAGCGGCGCCGCCGGCGGCCGCACGTTCGCCGCGGCCCGCACGCGCGCGGCGCGCGTGGACGACTTCTTCCTGGAGCGCCTGGCTCGCTCGCGCGGGCGCGCGATCGTGGCGGCGTCGAGGTCGAACGAGGTGTCGATCGAGCTGCCGGAGCTGGGCCACGGCGTCTTCACCTACTACCTCGTCCGGGGGCTGTCGGGCGCGGCCGATCTCGACCGGGACGGCATCGTCGTCCTGCAGGAGCTCTACCAGTACCTCGAGTACCAGGTGGCGCGCGAGGCCCGCGGAGCGGGGGGCAACCAGCACCCGGTCCTCAAGGGCGAGCTCGAGGGCCCGCTGCCTCTCGTCCGGGTCGCGCCTCGATGAAGGCGAAAGCCGGGACGCTGGCGGCGATCCTCGTGCTGTCGCTCGGAGTCTGGACGGCGTTCTTCCTGATGATCCCGGAGTCGCCACTGACCTCGCAGGAGACCCTCGTCGTGGTCGGCGCATGCGGCGTGGCGGTCGTGAGCGCGCGATGGATCTTGGCTCGGTGGCGGGGACGCCGGGATGCGGCGGATAGCGGAAGCCGGTAGTCGCATCGCCGCGGCGAGCCTGTTGCTCGTCTGGGCCTCCTGTCTGACGCCGCGCCCGGAGACCGCCCGGGCAGCCGACCCGCTGCCCATCGCGTGCAGCGCCGAGTGGCCGACGGTCGCCCTGGGCGCTCAGGTCGGCCTGCGCGTCTTCGTCGACGCGCCGTCAGGCGAGCGCGTGCGGCTGGCGTGGGAGGCGCCCGTGGGCCGCCTCGACGGCCCCGCCGCCCGGCCGCGCTGGGACCTCGCCGACCTCCGTCCGGGCACGTATGCCGCCACCGTGCGGGCCACGAGCACCTCGGGGGCGACGGCGGAGTGCATCGTGCGCGTGACCGTGCGAGCCGACCCGGGCTCGCGCGGCGAGCCGGCCCGGGAGACCGGCGCCGCCTTCCTGCTTCCCGACGCGGCCGAGCGGGCGGGCTACGGTCTCTACAGCTATCTCCTGCTCGGCGCCCCGCCGACGGACGGGACGCGCGACCGTTACGCGCAGGCGGTCTCGGGGTTCCTCGCGATGATCCCCGAGATCGGCCGGCTCGAGGCGCACGTACCCCGACAGTCGTTGAACGTGGCCTACGTGCCGGTCGACCAGGACCCCGGTCCTCCGCCCGTCGCCGCCCCGTGGGTTCTCGCCCACTACGACCATGCCCGGGCCCGAAGCCTCCTTCGCACCCTGCCGGGCTCGCTCCGCGTGGGTCCGTACATCGTTTCGACCCTCACGCCCCTGTCCCGGGAGGGGGCCGCCGAGGGTCCGCGCCTCTTCCAGGACCTCTCGCGCGTCCCGCCTCACCTCGTGTCGGCCTGGGTGCTCGAGTTCCTGAATCAGGCCGCGCAGGAGCGCTTCTGGGAGGAGCGGTCCGGCCGCGCCCTCGCCCTCCGGATGCGGCTCACGGTCGGGATCCTGGGGACGGGGCTGCCGGAGGTCCGCAAGGCCATGGACGACTGGGTCGCCTGGCTCCCGGGGAAGTGACGGCCG
>DATAFX010000027.1:0-5623 GCA_036257195.1 Candidatus Methylomirabilota bacterium
GAGGCCATCATCAAGCCGTTCAAGCTCGATGACGTCAAGGAGGCGCTGACCGAGATCGGCGTCATCGGCATGACGGTTATGGAGGTGCGGGGCTTCGGGCGCCAGAAGGGGCACACCGAGCTCTACCGCGGATCGGAGTACACGATCGACTTCCTCCCGAAGGTCAAGGTGGAGTTGGTGGTCGCCGACGCGATCGTACCCAAGGTCGTCGAGACCATCATCGCCGCCGCCAAGACGGGGTCCATCGGCGACGGGAAGGTCTTCGTCCTGCCCGTGGAGGAGGCCGTGCGCATCCGCACCGGCGAGCGGGGCGAAGACGCGATCTAGCCTCCCCTGGGGGGGGACGAGGGCGTGCTGACGGAGCGCCCGGTCCCCGCGGTCCTGCCGTCGGCCGCCGACTTCCTCGACCCGGCCCTACCCCTGCCGGCCTGTCTGGCCGCCCTCGGGCGGCTTGGCTTCGGCGACCCCACCGGCGCGCTGGCGAATCTTCGCCGGCTCGCCGAGACGCCCGACGTGCGCGATCAGCTCGCGCCGCTCCTGCCGCGGCTCCTCCACCACCTGGGCGCCTCCGCCGATCCGGACATGGCGCTCAACAACCTCGAGCGGCTCGCCCAGACGGCGCTCGACCGGCGGGGCTTCTACACCCTGCTCGCCGCCCATCCGGAGGCCATCCCGGTTCTGACGACCCTCCTCGCGACGAGCCAGTTCCTGGCCGACGCGCTGATCCGATCGCCGCAGATCGTGCCGTGGCTCCTCGATCCTCGCGTCATGCAGGCCCGCTCGCGCGAGGCGATGCACGCAGAGGTGGCCGGCGCCTGCCGTCCGTTCCGAACCGAGGAGGCGCGGCTCCACGCGCTCCGGCGGGTGAAGCGCCGCGAGCTGTGCCGGATCGGCCTCCGGGACCTGCTCGGGGATGCGGATCTCGTGACGACCACGCTCGAGCTGTCCGAGCTGGCGGACGCGTGTCTGGCGCAGGCGTGGGCGATGGTGGAGCCGGCGCTCCTCGAGCGCTACGGGCGACCGGCGCACCCCGCCGCGGACGGTCGCCGGCTGCCGACCGGATTCGCGATGATCGCGCTGGGCAAGCACGGGGGCTCGGAGCTCAACTACTCCTCCGATATCGACCTCTGCTTCGTCTATGAGGCGGAGGGCGAGACGGAGGGGCCGGAGGTCGTGTCGAGCCGGACGTACTTCGCGCGCCTCGCCGAGCAGCTGGTCGGAGCGCTGACCACGATGACCGAGGAAGGCACCGTGTACCGGGTCGACCTCCGGCTCCGGCCCGAAGGCGCCGGTGGACCGCTCGCCCTCCCGCTCGACGCGTACCGCGCCTACCATGCGACGCGCGGGGCTCTCTGGGAGCGACAGGCGCTTATCAAGGCGCGGGTGGCGGCCGGGGACGAGCGGGTGGGGCAGGCGTTCCTCGATCTGGTGCGCGAGATCGTCTATCGCCCCGGGCAGGAGCGCGAGGCGCTCGGCGAGATCCGGGCGATGAAGAACCGGATCGACCGGCGGCTCCGCGCGCGCGGTCAGCAGGAGCGTCACGTCAAGCTCGGCGTGGGCGGGATCCGCGACATCGAGTTCCACATCCAGGCGCTCCAGCTCCTCTACGGGGGGCAGGATCCCTGGCTGCGCGAGCGGAACAGCCTGCGCGCGCTCCACCGGCTCGCCGAGCGCGGGTACCTCTCCTGGGAGGAGTCGGGAGGGCTCGCGCACGCCTACGTCTTCCTGCGGACGATCGAGCACCGGCTCCAGATCCTTCACGCGCTTCAGACGCACACGCTGCCCGCCGATCCGGACGAGCTCGCGAAGCTGGCCCGCCGCCTCGGCTACGCCGGGGATCGGGAGACTGCTGCCCGGACGTTCCTCGTCGACTACGACCGGACGCGCCGGACGGTCCGGGCCGCGTTCGAGGGGTTCTTCGACGCGCCGGCGCGTGAAGCGCCGGAGGCGCCGCCGTGGACCCCGGCGGCGGTCGCGGCGGTCCGCTTCGCCGATCCCGAGCGCGCGCGGCAGAACCTCCGCCTCCTGTGGGAGGGCCCGGCGCTGGTGGCGGTGCCCGCCGCCGTCCGGACCGCGCTCCGGACGCTGCTGCCCGCCACACTCGAGGCGCTCGGGACCGTGCCGGATCCCGACGCGGCCCTCGACGCCTTGGAGCGGTTCGTCGCCACCGCGGGGCCGCGGACGGCCTATCTCGCCCGGCTGGCCTCGACTCCCCCCTTGCTCGGCGGCGTGCTCACGTTGTTCACGCGGTCGGAGCGGCTTGCGCAGACGCTGATCGCGCGGCCCGAGCTCCTCGACGCGCTGGGATCGGCCGCCGGGACGGCCCCCCGGTCCGCGCGTCGGCTCCGGGCGGCCTTCCGCGACTTCGCCGCCCCCGGGGCGGATACTGCTGACCGGCTCCGGCTATTCAAGCAGCGGGAGGAGCTCCTGATCGCCTGGCGAGACCTCGTGCTCGGCGAGCCGCCAACCCGCGTCGCGTGGGCGCTGGGCGAGCTGGCCGAGGCGTGTCTCGGGATCGCCTGGGAGCACGCGCTCGCCGAGGCGCGGACCGCGCTGGGCGAGCCCCTGATAGCCGGCCGGCCGGTGCCGGCCCTCGTCGTCGGCATGGGCAAGCTCGGCGGCCGGGAGCTCGATTACGGGTCCGACCTGGACCTGGTCGTCCTCTACGGCGGCCCGAGCGAGGCCGGCCCGGAGGCCCACGTCTACTTCGACCGCGTCGTCGACCATCTCTACACGCTGCTCACCGCGATCACGCGGACGGGCCAGGTGTTCCGGGTGGACCTCCGGCTACGCCAGGGCGGCAAGGCGACGGCGCTCGCCCACGCGCTCGGCGCGCTCGACCGCTATCTCGGGGAGGAGGCGGCCCTCTGGGAGCGCCAGGCCCTGGTACGCGCGCGCCCGATCCTCGGCGACCCGGCGCTCGCCCGTCGTTTCGTGGCGCTCCGTCGCGTGCGCGTCTTCGGCCCCGGGCTCTCCGACGCGGAGCGCGCGGAGATCCACCGTGTCCGGACGCGCATGGAGCTGGAGCTCGCGCGGGAAGGGCCGGGGCGCATCCACCTGAAGTTCGGCGCCGGCGGGCTGGTGGACGTCGAGTTCCTCGTCCAGGTCCTCCAGCTGACCCACGGCGCGCGCCACGGGACGCTCCGCACGCCGTCGACGCGGCTCGCCTTGGCCCGCCTCGGCGCGCTCGCGGTCCTGCCCGCGGCGCGGGCCGAGAAGCTCCTGGAAGCGTACGAGTTCCTCCGCCGGCTCCTCCGGTCGCTGCGCCTCGCCCAGGCCCGACCGGCCGACTGTCTGCCGACGACGGGGCACGTGCTCGCGCGGCTCGCGCGGGAGGCCGGGCAGGACAGCGGCCGGGCGCTCCTCGCGCGCCATCGCGAGGTGGCGGAGGGCGTCCGCGCGGAGTATTTTCGGGTTGTGGGGGACACGGAGACAGCGGGAGGGGAGGCGTGAGCGAGCGCTTCTACCTCGTCGACGGCCCGTCCTACCTCTACCGCGCCTATCACGCCATCGGCCACCTCTCGACGTCCCGCGGGCTGCCCACCAACGCGACCCTCGGGATGACGATGATGCTCTGGAAGCTCCTGCGGGAGGACCAGCCGAGCTACATGGGGATCGCCTGGGACGCGCCGGGGCCGACGGTTCGCCACCAGCAGTTCGAGGCCTACAAGCTCCAGCGCCCCGGAATGCCGAAGGACCTGGTCGAGCAGATCCCGTGGGTTCGCCGGTCCCTGGAGGCGATGGGTCTTCCGCTGATCGAGGTACCCGGGTACGAGGCGGACGACATCCTGGCGACCGCCGCGCGCCGCCTGCACGAGAGCCCGATCGAGTTGGTGCTCGTCACGGCGGACAAGGACGCGCTCCAGCTCGTCGACCCGCGCGTCACGGTGCTCTCGGTCCTCGGCCGCACCGGGGAGCGCGTACTCTATGACGCCGCGAAGGTCGAGGAGAAGTGGGGCGTCCCGCCGGCGCGCATCCCCGACATCCTCGCCCTCATGGGCGACTCGATCGACAACATCCCGGGAGTCCCGGGGGTCGGGGAGGTGACCGCCCAGAAGCTGCTCAGGGAGTTCGGGAGCCTGGAGGCGCTCTACGCGAATCTCGCGGTCGTCACCGGTCCGAAGCTCCGGGAGGCGCTCGCGCGGAACCGGGATCAGGCGTTCCTCTCCCGTCAGCTGGCGGTCCTCGAGGGCGCCTTGCCCATCGAGCTCGAGCTGGAGCGCTTCCGGGTCCGCGAGCCCGAGTGGGAGCGTCTCCGGGCGCTCTGGACCGAGCTCGAGTTCACCACGCTGCTCCGCCAGATCCCGGCGCGGACCGTGACCCTGCCGGCCGGGACCGTGCCGGTGGTGGATGGGGCGGGGTGGCGGGAGTTCGTCGGCCGGGCCGGGCCGCGCCTCGCCGTCGAGCCCGTCTTGACCGGGAGCCCGCCCGACCTGACCCTTCACGCGGTCGCGGCGTACGCGCCGGAGGCGGGCGCCTGCTATCACCGAGGCTGGCCGGAGCTCCCCGCCGGGGTCGTGCTCGTCGGGCACGACACGAAGGCCCTCGTCGGCTGGGCGCGCGGCGCGGGCGTCCTTCTGGGCGCGGACCAGGTCGACGACACGGCGGTCGCGGCGTACCTTCTCAACTCGGCCCGGAGCGGCTACCCGCTCGACCAGCTGTGCGCCGACGTGGGGAGCCCCGCCGTCCCGGGGGCTCTCGCCAGCCTCCTCGCCGGCGCCCCGGTGACGGACGCCGACCCCGCGCAGGTCGCCGCCTGGACCGGCGCGCGATCCGAGGGAGTGTGGGGGCTCGCCCTGTCCCAGGCGCCGCTCCTCCGGGACCACGGGCTCGAGCGCCTCCACCGGACGCTCGAGGTCCCGCTGGTCCCCGTCCTGGCCGACATGGAACGGATCGGGATCCGCGTGGATCCCGAGCGCCTCGGCCAGCTCGCGAAGGAGCTCGACACCCAGCTCGACACGCTCCTCCGGGACATCCAGGAGCTCGCCGGCGAGGCCGTCAACCCGAACTCCCCGAAACAGCTCGCGGTGGTCCTCTTCGAGAAGCTCAAGCTCCCGCCGGTCAAGCGCACGAAGACCGGCTACTCGACCGACGTGGACGTGCTCGAGGAGCTGGCGCTCGGGCACGCCTTGCCGGGCAAGATCCTGGAGTACCGCCAGCTCGCCAAGCTCAAGGGCACGTACGCCGACGCCCTCCCCACGCTCATCCACCCGCGCACCGGCCGCATCCACACCTCGTTCAACCAGCTGGTCGCCGCCACCGGCCGGCTGTCCTCCTCGAATCCGAACCTCCAGAACATCCCCATTCGCACCGAGCTCGGCCGGCGCATCCGCCAGGCGTTCATCCCGGAGGAGGGCTGGCGTTTCGTGGCGGCGGACTACTCGCAGATCGAGCTCAGGATCCTCGCCCACTTCTCCGAGGAGCCGGCGCTGGTCGAGTCCTTCCAGCGGGGTGAGGACATCCACACGCGCACTGCCGCGCAGATCATGGGGGTCGCGCTCACGGACGTCACCCCCGACATGCGGCGCCTGGCCAAGGTGGTCAACTTCGGGATCCTCTACGGGCTCTCGGGGTTCGGGCTCTCCCAGGCGGTGTCGATCGGGCGGGCCGAGGCCCAGCGGTT
>DATAFX010000029.1:0-33692 GCA_036257195.1 Candidatus Methylomirabilota bacterium
CAGTCCACCCGGATGATCTCTGGCCGCTTGAACACGATCGGGATCGTCCTACCCTTCGGCTGGGTGCGGTTGAAGGCGGGGTTCTCGCGGGACCCGGCTGCGTGGAGGTTGTGAAGCAGGCGATCGTTGTTCAAGAACTCCACGGTTCCCCCGGCGGCCACCACCACCACCCGCGGCACAAAAACGCACTGCTTCTGATCAGTCTGGGCCAAGGGTGGAGGCCCTTCCCACTTCGTTCCGGGAGGAGCCGTCTGGAGCCAGACCACGGCGTTCTTGATGCCCCGATCACGGGATACCACGAGATCCTCGGCGTCCTTGTCCTTGCCGCAGACGTACTGGTCCGTTGTCACGGGGACCTTTCTCGGCTCGAAGGGCGCACCCATGAAGCGCACGGTACCCTTGAGCGCGCCAGCCCACACTGGCCCCGGCGCCAGCACGCTCGCAACGGTCACCCACAGGAGCAAGAACGGGCCGAGCGTAGTGAGAGATGTCAGGGGATCGGCTCGTCGTTCCATAGGACCCTCTCTCTGGTGCCAAGTGAACCTCGTCACGCCGGGCGCCCCGGTCCGTCCGGCTCGAACCGGGCGCGGCTGTGAGCGGCGGTTCCTCGGATGCACGGTCCGTGGATTCCTGGGTGGCCAAAGTGTAGCGTGGCCTGGTCGTGACCCGCAACGACCGGGGCCCCAAGAGTGCATGGCGGGCGGGCGGCGGCCCGCGCTTGACACCGTCTCAAGGCGGGCGCTAGGCTCCGCGAGGTCATCTCTCTCACACGGCGCAAAGGAGCGTTTATGGCCCGCCCCCGCTACGACCTCGTCGTCCGGTCCCGCACCATCGTCGCCGAGGGCGGACAGTTCGACGGCGCCGTCGCCGTCCACGAGGGACGGATCGCCGCGCTGCTCGGCCCCGCCGAGACGGTGGAGGCGGCCCGCGTGGTCGACGTCGGGAGCCACGAGGTCATCCCGGGCCTGGTCGACACCCACGCGCACTTCCGGGACCCGGGCTACACGCACAAGGAAGACATCGAGAGCGGGACCCGCGCTGCGGCGGCGGGCGGCGTGACCACCGTGTTCGACATGCCCAACGTCGACCCACCGACCAACACCGCGGCCCGGTTGCGAGCGCACCTGGAGAACGCCGCCCGCAAGACCATCATCGACATCGGACACAACGCCTCCGGCGTGATCCCGGAGAACATCGCCGAGCTTGCGGAGGCCGGCGCCACCGCGTTCAAGGTCTGGATGATGCGGGACATCGGACGGGACTATCCGCACCCCCCCGGCACGTCGGTCTCCGATCACGCCGTCCTCTACCGGATCTTCGAGGAGGTGGCCAAGACCGGCCGCCCGCTGTACGTCCACCCCCACGACCAGGCACTGTACGCCCTCTTCGTCCAGCGAGCGCAGACCGAGTGGGGCATGGATTTTCGCTCGTACGCCCGCGCCTTGCGCGGCGGCGACGGAGTCGTCCTCAACACCGCCATCTCGCTCTTGCTCGAGTTCCAGCGCTCGACCGGAGTGCGCCTGCACGTCCTTCATCTCTCGACGCGGGACGGAGTCCGCATGGTACGGGAGGTCAAGGCGCAGGGGCGGACCGTGACCGCCGAGGCCAATCCCTTCGCGATGTTCGTGACCAACGACTGGAGCAACATCGAGCGGCTCGGTCCGTTCGCCCTAGGGTTCTGGGTGCCGGAGGTGGACAACCCCGCCATGTGGGGTGCCATCGTCGACGGCACCATAGACGTCGTCGGGAGTGACCATGGCGCGCACACCCGCGAGGAGAAGGAGCTCGGGTGGACCGACATGTACGCGGCCCCCGGCGGGAGCCCGTTCATCGAGCACTACTTGCGGATGATGCTCACCCAGGTGAACTCGGGCCGGCTCACGTTGGAGCGGGTGATCGAGCTGTGCTGCCGGAACCCGGCCCGGCTCGCCGGCTACTATCCGCGGAAGGGCTCGATCTCCGTCGGCGCCGACGCGGATCTGGTCGTCCTCGACATGGATCACGAGGAGGTTCTGCACGCGACGAACAGTCACTACCGCTGCGGCTGGATGTCCTCCGAGGGGCTTCAGTCGAAGGGTCGGCCGACGATGACGATCCGCCGCGGCGAGATCATCATGCGGGACGGAGAGGTCACGGCGGCGGCGGGTTCCGGGAAGGTGCTCACCCCCGGCCCGTAGGCTCCGGGGCCTTGACGACGACCGTATCGGCTCGGAGAATACGAGCTCAACTGTGTTCTCCGCGCAGCGGCCGCTGTTCCGTCCGTGCCGTGCCTACGCTTCGATGAGTGACGGGCCCCGTTTACCGTCCGCCGTCGGGGTCTGAGCGGGAATCCCGACGTGCGCACCCAGGAGGTCCAGTTCTACAGCGAGGGCGCCCGGCTGGCGGCCCTCTGGCGCACGCCCGACCGGCTCCAAGGGCGCTGCCGGAGCATCGTCCAGGGGCCCGGTTGGCTGGGACTGAAGGACGCTCAGCTGTATCTGCGCTATCACGAGGCGTTGACCGGGGCAGGCTTCGGCGTGCTCATCTTCGACTATCGCGGGTTCGGCGGCTCGGAGGGCGAGCACACCGTGTCCCCGCACCATCAGCTCCAGGACCTCCGCAACGCGGTGACGTACCTGGAGACACGCGAGGATGTGGACGCCGACGCGATCGGGACGTTCGGGAGCGGGGGCACCGGGGGCGGCAACGCCGTCCTCCTCGCGGCGGCGGACCGTCGGGTGCGCGCCGCCGTGAGCCAGCTTCCGGTGGCCGACGGGGCGGATTGGCTGCACCGCATGCGCACCGAGTACGACTGGGTCGCGTTCCTCCAGGGCCTGGAAGAGGACCGCCGGACGCGGGTCGCGACGGGGCGGGGTCGCCTCGTCAATCCTCGCGAGGAGATCATGGTCCCCACCCCCGAGCGGCGGGCGACCCGCGTCAAGGCCGATGTTGACTCCCGGGTGCCGGCCCAGATCCCGCTCGCCGCCGTCGACGAGATCCTCGACTACCGCCCGATCGACGCGGCGCGGACCCTGACGAAGCCCTTGCTCGTCATCGGCGTGGAGAACGACACCACCACGCCGACCGACCACGCGGTCGCGCTCTACGAGGCGGCGCGGGGGCCACGAGAGCTCATCCTACAGCGCCACACCTCCCACTACGCGTCGTACGAGGCCAACGGGGCGGCGATCGCGACTCGCATCGTGGAGTGGTTCGATCGTCACCTGGTCGGTGGACACCTGGTCGTCCGGGCCCGCTCGGGAGCGGAGGGGGAACCGGTGACGTGAAGTATGGGCTCCTGCTCCCTCACTTCGGCGAGGAGGCCGACCCGGACAAGCTCCTCCGGGGCGCCCGACGCGCCGAGGCGCTGGGCTTCGACTCTCTGTGGGTCCGTGATCACCTGGTCTACGAGCCGCACGGCGAGATGGAGCGTCCCGACCGGACCTTCTACGAGGCGCTCACGACCCTGACCGCGGTCGGCGCTGTGACGTCGCGGATCGGACTCGGCACCGCAGCGCTGATCCCGTTCCGGCATCCGCTCGTGCTGGCCCAGACCGTGACGAGCATGACGCACCTGGTGGGCCCGCGCCTCACCCTCGGCCTCGGCGTGGGAGCGTTCGATCACGAGTTCGACGCGGTGGGGCTCGGCTCGGCGGACCGCCACGGGCTCCTGCGCGCCCACGTGGAGAGCTTGCGGCGGGTCATGACCGACAACGAGGTCACGTACCGCGACGCGTACATCCAGTTCGAGCGCGTGACGATCGAGCCCAAGCCGCTCGGGGGCACGATCCCCCTGTGGCATTGCGGCACATCCCCGCGCTCGGCGCGCTTGGCCGTCGAGCTGTTCGACGGCTGGATGCCCGGCCGCATCGCGATGCGCACCCTGGAGCGCCGAGTCCGGACGATCGACGAGCTGTGCGCCGCGGCCGGGCGCCCTCGGCCTGCCCTCGGCGTCATTCCGCCGACGTCGGTCGAGCGGACTCGCGAGGAGGCACTGGCCCATGTCAACGTCCCGGGGCTGCTGGCCTGGGCCAACAAGGCACGGTTCGCGGTGCGGCCTCCGTCGGGGCGCTTCGAGACCGTGACCGATCTGGAAGGCCAGCTGGTCGCGGGTACGCCGGAGGACGTCGTCGCGGAGTGCCGAAAGTTCGAGGCCCTCGGGCTGGATCAGCTGGTGTTCGACCTGCGATTTCGCTTCGACTGCTGGTTCGAGCAGGTCGAGCGCCTCGGTCTCGAGGTCCTGCCGCGCCTCGGAGCGCACCTTGCCGTCGGAGGGAGCCACCACTCGTGATCCCATTACGCGAGATCCACGACCGGGTCGATGCCCGGGCCGCCGAGCATCTCGACCTCCTCTGCGACCTGATCCGCCGGCCCAGCCGGACCGGCCACCTCGACGAAGTTGGACGGTTCGCGGATCACCTGGTGGGGGTGCTCGCCGACGCCGGTGGACAGGCCGAGGCCGTCCGGGTCGACGATGGTGCCCCGATCGTGTACGCCGAGTGGCCAGCCCCTCCCGGGGCGCCGACGGTCGTGCTGTACAGCCACTACGACGTCATTTCACCGGAGCCGGTCGACCAGTGGACGTACCCTCCATTCAGCGCGACCCGGATCGACGGCAAGATCATTGGGCGCGGCTCTACCGACGCCAAGGCGAACCTGCTGGCGCTCATCAAGGGCGTGGGCACCTTCGTCGAGATGGAAGGCGCGGCACCGTGCGGCGTGAAGCTGATCGCGGACGGAGAGGAGGAGCGGGGCAGCCCCAATCTCCCGCTCTTCGTGGATCGCTACGCGGAGCGGCTTCGCGCCGACGGGGCGCTGTCGTTCGACGGTGGGTTCGACGCCCGCGGGGTGCCGAAGATCGGCCTGGGCACGAGCGGGATGCTGTACATCGAGCTCACGGCCACCGGCGCGCGGCACGAGCTGCATTCCGCCGGCGCGCGTCTGTTCGTCAATCCGGCCTGGCGCCTCGTCTGGGCGCTCGCCGCCATCAAGGATGCCGACGAGCGCGTGCTCATCGAGGGATTCAATGACGACATCGCGCCGCCCTCCGAGCAGGATCGCGCCCTCATGGCGGCGATGCCGTGGGACGATGCTGCGCAGCTCCGCGAGGCGGGGCTCGACTCCTTCCTGACCGGCGTGCGCGGGCTGCACGCTGTCGAACGCCTCCTGTTCCAGCCGGGCCTCGCGCTCTGCGGGATTCGCTCGGGATTCGTCGAGACCGGCATGAAGGCGGTCATCCCCGACCGGGCCACGGCCAAGCTCGAGTTCCGGATCGTCCCGAACCAGACGCCCGACAAGGTTCTGGGTCAGCTCCGGCGACACCTGGACCGGCGAGGGTTCGGAGACGTGGTGATCGACGTGCTGGCCACGGTCGAGACCGCGAAGACCGATCCCGACGCGGCTATCGTCAACGCCACCCTCGAGGCGGCGCGGCGCCTCTACGGCCAGCCCGTCCTCAAGCCGACCGAGGAGTACGCGGGCCGGCAGGGCGCGTGGCTCGGGCGCCGGCTCGGCATCCCCGGTGTCCAGACGGGGATCGGACCGCCGGGCTTCCGGGGCCATGCGACGGACGAGTTCGTCACCGAGGAGCACTTCGTCCGCGGAATCAAGTTCGCGGCCGAGATCCTGGCGAGGTTCTCGGGACGGCCGGCGTGACGGGCGTGGTCGCGCTCGAGGTGCGGAACGTCCGGAAGCTCTTCTTCCAGCCGTCACCGCGTGGGCCCGCCGGCCTCCTCGTGCTGGACGACGTCTCGTTCTCGGTGCGGGAGGGCGAGTTCGTCTCCGCGCTCGGCCCGAGCGGGTGCGGCAAGACGACGCTCGCCCGGATCATCGTGGGTCTGGAGACGGCCGTCGCCGGGAGCGTCATGATCGACAATCGCCCGGCGGGCCCCCCGGGCCCGGATCGGTGCCTGGTCTTCCAGCACTACGCCCTGCTGCCCTGGCGGACGGTGCTCGGGAACGTCGAGCTGGCCATGGAGATCCAGGGCATCCCGAAGCCGGAGCGTCGCGAGCGGGCCCGCCGGTACGTCGAGCTCGTCGGCCTCACCGGCTTCGAGACGCACTACCCACACCAGCTCTCGGGCGGGATGCAGCAGCGGACCGGCCTGGCCCGGGCGCTCGCCGCGGAACCGCGCATGCTCATCATGGACGAGCCGTTCGGGGCGTTGGACGCGCAGATGCGGACCTTGCTCCAGGACGAGCTCCTGCGCATCTGCGAAGCGATGCGAGTGACGGTCCTGTTCGTCACGCATTCGATCGACGAGGCCGTTTACCTGTCGGACCGGATCCTCGTGTTCAGCGCCCGCCCCGGTCGCCCGGTGGCGGAGTTGACCGTCGACCTGCCGCATCCGCGCGGTCAGGAGACCACGCGGTCCAGCCACCGGTTCATCGAGATCCGCAAGGCCGTCAGCGACGTCCTGGCGGAGAGGACCGACTACTACCGTGGGGATCGACAGATCGGCGCCGTCCATCACGACTGAGGGCCTGCGTCCGGAGGCCGACGGCCTCATCTACGGACTGACGCCGCCCCGCAGCGACGAAGGATTCCTCGTGCGGCACCCCAGCGTCATCCGGGTGGCGTCCGTGCTCGCCGTGCTGGTGGCCTGGGAGCTTTACGGACGCGCCCTGAACCCGGTGTTCCTGAGCTACCCGATCGCGATCGCCGGGGCCCTGGTCGAGCTGATCCGCAACGGCGAGCTCCTGCAAGCGACCCTCCAGACGCTCCGCTCGCTCGTGATCGGGTTCGCCATCGCCCTCGTGGTCGGGATCGGGATCGGCTTCCTGATGGGTCGGTACCGCCTGGTGAGCCTCACCCTCGACCCGTTCGTCACGGCGCTCTACAACACGCCGTCCGTCGCCCTCATCCCCCTCATCCAGCTCTGGTTCGGGCTCGGCGTGACGGCCAAGATCATCATCGTCAGCATGTCGGCGTTCTTCCCGATCGTGATCAACACGTTCGCCGGGGTGCACAACACCAGCCAGGCGCTCGTCGACGTCGTCCGGGCCTACGGGGCGACCGCCCGCCAGATCTCGACCAAGGTGGTGCTGCCCAACTCGGTCCCCTTCATCATGGCCGGCGTGCGACTGGCGGTTGGCCGGGCGGTCATCGGGGTGGTCACCGCCGAGTTCTTCACCGCGATCAGCGGACTGGGAGGCCTCGTCATCGTGTTCTCCAACGCCTTCGCCACCGCGAAGCTGTTCGTGCCGGTCCTGACGCTCATCGCGCTCGGACTCTGCCTCACCTCGCTGGCGAAGTGGGCGGAGCGACGACTGACGCCTTGGAAGGAATCCGAGCGAGCCGCCGCGAGATGAACCCCGTCGCCGCTCCGGCCAACCCTCCGGTCACGCGCCGGCCCCTGTCCTCCGAGCAGGCCTCCTGGTACGCGCGGATCCTTGCCGAGGTGACGCGTGATCGGCTGCGCGAGCTCGTCGTCGAGATGACGTCGATCGCGAGTCCGACCGGGGAGGAGCGCGCCCTCGCGGAGCACCTGACCGCCCGCGGCCGTCGCGCCGGCCTCGAGGCCACCTGCCAGGTGGTCGACGGGGAGCAGGCCAACGCGCTCCTGCGTCACCCCGGGCGGGGAGACGGGCCGGATCTCCTTCTCTACGCCCCGATCGACACGCACACGGTGGGGAGCGAAGCGGAGGATGTGCCCTGGGTCGGGTCGAGCCTCCGTGAGGACATGGTTCCGCGCGCCTCGGTTCACGGGGACTACGTGGTCGGGCTAGGGGCGAACAACCCGAAGGGGCACGCGGCCTGCGTGCTGGCCGCGATCGAGGCGGCGCGTCGGGCCGGCGCGCCGCTCCGCGGTGCGGTGCTGGCCGGTTTTGGGTCGGGGGGGATGCCGGTCAACCCGCGACCGGGCGCGGCTCGGCGTGACATCGGCCATGGCCGAGGCTGCGCGTTCATGCTGGAGCACGGCTTTCGCGGCGACTTCGCGGTCATCGCGAAAACCGGCTGGGCGGTGGCGTGGGAGGAAGTGGGGCTCGCGTGGTTCCGGGTCCGCGTGCATGGGGCGCTCAACTATGCCGGCATCCGCCACTTCGTGCGGTACGAGAACCCGATCGTGCGGGCGGCCTCCGTCATCGGGGAGCTCGAGCGCTGGTTCCCGGAGTACACCAAGGCCAATACGTCGGGCCTCGTGGCGCCGCAGGCCAGCATCGGAGCCATCGAGAGCGGCTGGACCTACAAACCCACCTTCGTGCCCGCCGCCTGCGACCTGTACCTTGATCTCCGGATCAGCCCACGGACGAGCGTGGCCGACGCGACCCGCCAGTTCGAGGACGCCATCGCGGAGATTCGGCGCCGGCACCCGGAGATCCCGCTCACGTCGGAGATGGTGATGGCGGTGCCAGGCACCCACACCGACCCCGACAGCTGGATCGTCCAGTCGTGCATGCGAGGCTGGGAGGACGTCGAGGGACGCCCCCACGCGCCGCGAGCGAACCAGAGCGGAGCCACCGACGCCAACATCCTGCGGGGACATGGCGTCCCGACCGCCCGGGTCGGGATGGCCCGGGTGCCGGACGACGCGCCCATGCCCGACGACTTCTCCAAAGGCATGAACGTCGTCTCCCTGCAGGAGATGGAACGACTGACGCGCTGCCTCGTTTATGTAATCGTGGACACGTGTCTGCGCTCACGCCAGGAGGTCGGCCTCGACCAGGGATGAGCGTGGGACCGGGGGGACGCCCCGGTCAGAACTCCGCCGAGAACCAGAGGGAGGATCGCCATGAGAAGAGGGACCGCGGCCGGACGACGTTGGTGGTTGAGCCTCCTGCTTCCTGCCCTGCTCGGGCTCGGGATCGCACTCGTGCCCGCCGCACGCTCGCAGGCACCCATGACCATCAAGTACGGCGCCCCCACCGCCACCCCCGACATCACCACGGTGGGCGTTTACTTCGCCCTGGAGAACGGCTACTTCAAGCGGGAAGGGCTGGACGTCCAGGTGACCCGGTACCCTGGCTCGCCCACCGCGATGCGCGCGCTCTTGAGCGGCGAGGCTGACCTCGTCGAGACGGGCGGTGACACGGTCTTCCTGGCCATGGAGAGCGGGGCCAAGATCGACATCCTGCTGAGCCCGGTGGCGCGGTCGACCGACGTGGTGGTGGCGAAGGCACCGATTGCCGGCATCGCGGATCTCAAGGGGAAGAGCTTTGCCGTCAGCGCGCCCGGATCGCCGGGCGACGTGCTCGGCCGGCTTCTCCTCCAGAAGAACGGCGTCGACCCGGGCCAGGTGCAGATCGTGGGCCTCGGCTCGCCCGCCGACCGGATCAAGGCCATGCTCGGCGGCAAGGTCGACTCGACGTCGGCGACGATCCTCGTCATGGAGCCGGTGCTGGAGGCGATCGCGAAGGGCGAGGTGAAGGTGCTCGCGTCGATGGGCGACCAGTTCCCGGCCATCCCCCTCTCGTACATTGTGGCTAACGAGACCGTCGTGAAGGATCGCCGCGACGCCGTGGTCCGCTTCGTCCGAGCCTATGTCGAGGGTCTGCGCTGGGCCCAGGCGAATCCGGACGAGGCGGCGAGGGTCGGAGTGAAGCACATTCGCGAGACGCCGCTCCTGGTCCTGACCCAGGGCATGAAGGAGATGACCCGGATGAGGGTCTACGGCGTGGACGGTGGGATCAGCGAGAAGGGGCTCCAGGACACGCAGCAGACGCTGAAGGACCTGGGACGCATCAAGACCGTCGCCAAGTCCGCGGATGTCGCCGCGCTCGACCTCCTCCAGGAGGCGTTGAAGCCGCTCGGACCGGCGCGCTAGGACGGCTTCGATGGACCTAGTCGCCGAGAAGGTGCTGGGAAACTTCGCCCAGGCCGGCGCCGTCCGGATCCACTACGGAGAGGCCGGGGCCGGGCCGTCGGTCATCTGCCTCCACGGGACCGGCCCCGGCGCCGACGCCTGGACCAACTTCCGATTGAACGCCGGGGCGCTCGCCGACCACCACCGGACCCTGCTCGTCGACCTGCCCCGCTTCGGCCGATCGGAGAAGGTCGTGGTCAAGGGCCCGCGGCTCGATTACCTGTCGGGGGCCATCCGGGCATTCATGGATGCGCTCGGCCTCGAGCGGGCGCACTTCGTCGGCAACTCGATGGGAGGCCAGGTCGCGCTCAAGCTCGCCATCGACACACCCGATCGGGTCGGCCGGATGGTGCTCGTGGCGCCGGCCCCCCTCGGGCACAGCGTGTTCGGGCCGATGCCAACCGAGACCGTCCGGATGATCGCCGACTACTACGGAGGGGAGGGACCGAGCTACGAGAAGATGCGCCTCCTGATGCGCTCGCTGGTGTACGATCCGGCCAGCCTCTCCGACGAGGTCGTCCGGGCCCGCTACCAGGCCAGCGTCGATCCCGAGACCATCGCGGCCAACAAGGGCCCGCACTGGGCCCACCAGTCGCTCGAACACGAGCTGGACCGCGCCCGATGCCCGGTCCTGCTCGTCTGGGGCCAGGACGATCGCGCGAGCCCTCTCGACCATGCCCTGGTGATGCTGCGCAAGATGCCGCAGGCGCGCCTGCACGTCTTCGGGCGCTGCGGGCACTCCGTCCAGCTCGAGCATCCGGCGGAGTTCAACCGGCTGGCCCTCGACTTCCTGGCCGACCGGCCGGGAGGCTGAGCGCCCCCGGGCAGGCGATGGAGATCATCGGGGCCTACGCCTGCTCGCACGCCGGTCTCATCGTCGCCCGGCGCGATCAGGCCCCGACCGATCAGCGGGAGCGGGTCTTCGCCGCGTACGACGCGGTCCGGGACGAGATCTCGCGACTCCGGCCCGACGCGCTGGTTGTCGTCGCGACTGACCACATGCAGGCGTTCCCCCTGAGCCACGTCGCCACGTTCGCGGTGGGCGTGGGTCCGCTCGCGAAGGGCCTGGGGGATGGTGGCATTCCCGCCTGCACGGTGCCGGTGCACCAGGCGCTGGCCCAGGCGATTCTCTACGGCGGCGTCCAGCGGGGCGTGGACCTGGCGTTCTCGGAGGCCGTTCAGATCGACCACTCGTTCGTCATGCCGCTGTCCCTCGTCGTCCCCGCGCTGGACGTGCCCATCGTCCCCGTCATGCAGAACTGCAACGTGCCACCGCGCCCCACGTTCGGACGCAGCCGGGAGCTCGGCCGGGCGATCCGGGAGTCGATCCGAGAGGGCCCGCGCGGTCGGGCCGTCGTCGTCGGGACCGGCGGGCTCTCCCACTGGGTCGGCTCGGCGACCCGGCGAGCCTTCATGAACCGCGCGGCTGGCACGCGGCTCGCCCAGCTGGCCGAGCACCCGGTGGTGCTCGACGCCACCGGGAAGATCAATCAGGAGTTCGATCGACGGTTCCTCGACCAGGTCGCTGCCGGACGGCTCGCGGAGTTCGCCCAGGCGTGGACGCCGGAGCGACTCGAGGAGGTCGCCGGTAACGGCGCCCAGGAGCTCCGGAACTGGATCACGACGGCGGCGATCGCGGGCGACGCGAGGGCGCGGGTGCTCGCCTACGAACCGGTGGCGGAGTGGCTGACCGGGACCGCCGTTGTGCGGTTCGAGCTGTAGGCCGCGCGATCGGTCGCAACAGCTGCCGTCTTATGCGGACCTGGGTATCTGTGGCCGAAGTCTCATTGGGCCGCCAACGACGTCTGTTGACCCAAGCGTGTAGAACCAGCAGATGGTGACCAATCCACCCGAACGGCAAGTCCCGAAGCCCGAGAGATCGGTCATACGTTGGTTGCTCGATTCTGACCCTTCGATCCGCTGGCAGGTGATGCGGGACCTGACTGGTGCGCCCGCGGAGGAGGTCGCGGCCGAGCGTGCGCGAGTCGCCACCGAGGGCGCGGGCGCCCGACTGCTCGCCCTCCAGGGGGCCGACGGGCGGTGGGGCGGCGCAGCGTGGAATCGTGGATGGAACTCCACGATGCACGTCCTGATGCTGCTGCGGGACCTGGGTCTCGATCCCGCGAGCGACAAGGCACGTCGCGCGGTGGGGTTCGTCCGTGACCGCGTGACCTGGAAGGGTTGCGGTCCGAAGGAGTGTGATGGCAATCCCTTCTTCGCCGGTGAGGTGGAGCCTTGTATCAATGGACAAGTGGGCGCGGTCGCCGCGTACTTCGGCCAGGACGTCCGGGGCATCGTCGACCGTCTGCTCGCCGAGCAGCTACCTGACGGCGGCTGGAACTGCGAGGCCGCCAACGGCTCGACGCGGTCGTCGTTCAACACCACCATCTGCGTGCTGGAGGCCCTGCTCGAGCACGAGCTGCGCGTCGGGAGCAGCCCGCAGGTAGCTGCGGCCCGCCTCCGCGGACAGGAGTACCTCCTCGAGCGCCGCCTCTTCCGCCGGCGGTCGACCGGCGCGGTCATCGACTACGACAAGAAAGATGGCCCTGGCGGCGGGCGCGGCCAGCCCGCGTGGACCCGATTCGCCTTTCCGACGTGGTGGCACTACGACGTGCTGCGGGGTCTTGAGTACTTGCGCCGCACCGGCGTCTCGCCCGACGAGCGCCTGGCCGAGGCAATCGACTTGGTCGCGTCCAAGCGTGACGGCGACGGCCGGTGGCCGCTGGAGGTCCGGTACCCCGGCGACATGCCGGTCGAAACCGACCTGGGCGAGGGCCGGCCGAGCCGGTGGAACACGCTGCGCGCCTTACGAGTGTTGAACTGGTATTCAGCAGGAGACTAGCGCAGATGCCGCCGGAAGGGAGACTGGCAACGAGCCGAACTGGCCCGTCCAGAACACTACCTATACCTAACCTAAGACCGGCGGTAGCGGACGGCGCTGCGCTCCGCCCCTGAGCCAGAGCGCTAGGCCGCCAGATCCTCGGATGACAGATCGAAATCGACTCACTTTCGACGGGCGCATTCGGAGCATCAGGTTGGCGCTGCGGGGCATCCGAACGATGATCGCCTCGCAACGCAACGCCTGGATTCACGCGGTGGCCACGGTCGTCGTGGTGGTGGCTGGCCTCGTCGTGGGCCTGCCGTGGGCCGAATGGTGTTGGATCGTTCTCGCGATCGTCTCGGTGTGGACGGCGGAAGCCCTCAACACGGCGATCGAGTTTCTGACTGACGTGGCCTCGCCGAACTTTCATCCAATCGCGGCGAGGGCCAAGGATGTAGCTGCGGGTGCGGTGCTGCTCGCCGCGGTTGGGGCAGCCATCATCGGGGTTCTTGTGTTCGGCCCGAGAGTTGCCAGTCTGTTTCAGTGAGGCGGTGGCCTAACAAGCCGCTGGCTCCGGAGGCACAAGCCGTGCGTGAATCCGACCAAGCAGAGATCCGAGACGTGGCTCGGCGATGGGAGGAAGCCTGGAACAGTCATGATATGGCGGCCATGGCGACCCTCTTGGCTCCGGACGCCGACTTCGTGAACGTCTCGGGTCGTCATTGGAAGGGCCGTCAAGAGATCGGCGCGAGCACGCACAGCGTCAAACCAGATGCACTTCACCCTCGAGCGAGGCCCCGACGGGTCGACGCCTTCCAAAGAGACGGAATTTTCTCCTGGCTCATGGTCAGAGACGCGGCCGCGTGGCGAATCCGAAGCGCGCCCAACACGAACATGGTCTTTCAGGTTCGTTGATCGTGCCGCCAGACGAGCGGGCCCGGCCCGAGTCCGACTAGGACGCCTGGCCCCCGGAGCGGTAGCCGCGGCTCATCATCTCCCGCTTGAACGTGACGGCCGTCTCCACGAGGTCGTGGCGCGGCAGCGGCCGGCCCGCGGGCCAGCGGTCCGGCTCTTCGATGTGCGCCACGATGACCCACGGGCCCGGCTCGGTCAGCGCGGCGCTCAGGGCCTTGCGGGCCTCCGCGAGGGTCGACACGGTCACGACGTGCTGCGCTCCGATCCCGCACGCCCGGGCGACCGCCCCGAGGTCGGTCGTGGCGGCCGCCGCCGTCGGCACCCGGCCGTCGCCGCAGCTCGCGTAGACCCCGTTGTGGAAGACAACGACGACCAGGTTCGGTGGGGCGTACCGGCCGATCGTGGACAGGACGCCCAGCCCCGCCAGGGCCGAGCCGTCGCCCTCGAGGGCGACCACCCGCTCGCTCGGGACCGCGAGGGCCAACCCGAGGCAGATCGCCGTGGCATAGCCCATGTCCATGTTGTAGATCGTCGGCGCCCGGTGGTCTGTCTGATAGAGCGCGCCGGACGTCGTGCCGGGACCGACGATCACGGGCTCCCCGGTCCGGAGCTCCGCGAAGAGCGAGACGAGATCGGCCCGCTGCATGCTCACGCTCCCGCGAAGAGGTAAGGGGGGACCAGGATGCCGACCACCGTCTTCTGGCCGAGTACCGTGACCAGCGCCTGCTGGACGAGGAGGGGCGCCTGGCCTCGGTCGGTGATCACCACGTGGGGGATGCCGAGGCCTCGCAGCACGCCCTCCGCCGCCGCGCGCGAGGCGCCGTGGAAGTCGAACGCCTCCCCGAGCGCCGCGTTGTGGCTGACCAGCATCAGGAGCGGTGTCCGCTGGATCTGAGCCCGGGCCAGGATGAGCCCGCAATACCCCACCCCGGAGCCCTCCATCAGGGCCACCGGCACCTTGCCGCCCAGATAGGCCCCGACGGCCATGGCGACGCCCTCGTCCTCGCGAGAGCACACGTAGGTCTCCACGGCGGGGTCGTCGGCCAGCAAGCGGTCGACCGGATGGAGGACGCTGTCCGGCAGGGAGACGGCGAAGTTCACCCCGCCCGCCCGCAAGGCGGCATGAACGGCCCGCGCGCACGCCGGCCCGCTCGAGGGATCCTCAGGCGCCATGGCTCGCTCGGCACGCGTCGAGGCAGCGGCGCAGGAGGCCGCAGGCCGCGTCGACCTTCCACACGTTTCCCGCCAGCGGGTGCGCCGCGCCCACCCAGGCGTCCGCCGCGGTCGCGATCGTGTCCGGCGTCAGCCGCCGACCCCGCAGACGTTGCTCCACGGCCAGCGCCCGATACGGCGTCGGGGCGATGGCGCCCAGCACGACTCGCGCGTCGCGCACCACGCCGTCCGCGAGGTCCAGCGAGGCGCATGCCGAGACCACCGCGAAGTCGCCCTCCCAGAGTCGGAGCTTCTCGAACCGGCTCACCCGCGCGCGAGCGGCGGCGGGGACGTGCACCGCTAGGACGATCTCGCCCCGCCGCAGCGCGGTCTCCCCGGGGCCGGTGTAGAACCTGGCCAGGGGGAGCATGCGCGGCCCCCCGGGCGCGGCGATCTGGACACTCGCGTCGAGCGCGACCAGCGCGGTGCCGAGGTCCGACGGCGTCACCGCCTGGCAGCGATGTCCCCCCAGCACGGCGTGGTAGTAGCGATTGTCGCCGAGGACGGCGTAGCACGGCGCGGTGACGCCGCTCCGCTTGTAGCAGGCGAAGCCGTTCCGGTAGAACCAGCACCGCTTCGCCTGGCAGAGATTGCCCCCGACCGTGGCCATCTCGCGGATCTGGGTCGAGGCGATCGACGCCACCACTCGCCGGATGAGCGGGTCCATCCGCGGCCAGCGGGCGAGGTCGGCGAGGCTGACACCGGCGCCCACGACGAGATCGCCCGAGCTCGTCTCACCGATCTGAGCTAGCTCGGCCACGCCACTGAGGTCGACCAGTCGGCGGGGTCGCTGGAGCCCCTGCTCGATCAAAGGCAAGAGGTCCGTGCCCCCGGCCACGGGCGTCGCGTCACGATGGCGCCGCAGCGTGTCCACCACTCCGGGCACCGCGCTCGGCCGCTCCAGGCTGGTGATCGCGGCGCGTGGAGGAACGCCGACGGACCGGGCGCCCCGGCGGTCCAGGAGGGCATGGATTCCGCGGGGGTACGCCCAGCGCATCGAGCTGATCCACCAACGTCCCGGCCGCCGCCACAGCTGATAGCGTCGGCGACCGCCACCGTCGCGTGCGCGGAGGGCCGCCAGCACCTTGTCTGGCGTGATCGGCAGCTCGCGGATGCGGACGCCAACCGCGTGGGCCACCGCGTTGGCCACGGCCGGGGCCACGGGGACCATGCTGATCTCGCCCACCCCCTTCACGCCGTACGGAGCGTGCGGATCGGCGCGCCCGAGCACGATCGCGCGGACGGGCGGCACGTCGGCGGCCCGCGGAAGGGCGTAGTGAAGGTAGGCGGGATTGACGAGGCGGCCACCCTCGTAGAGCAGCTGCTCCCCGAGCGCGGCGCCGAGCCCCATGACGACACCGCCGACGATCTGGCTCTCGACCGCGGTGGGGTTGATCGCGGCTCCGCAGTCGTGCGCGGCGACGACGTCGAGCACGCGGACCTCCCCCGTCGCGTGGTCGACCTCGACCTCCACCGCATGGGCGGCGAAGGAGTAGGCGGGCGAGATGTCCGCGATGCCCGTGGCGTGGTTCACGAGCTCGGTATCGACCACGGCCGCTTCGGTCACGCTGAGCCCGTCGCCGAGCCCGGTGACCAGATCCTCGATCGCGATCCTGACGTGCCCAGCCACGGCGTGGCCGTCCTGCAGCGACACGTCCTCGGGCGGAACACCGAGCTTGTCGGCGGCCAACTCGCGGAGGCGGCGCCCCACCGCTCGCGCGGCGGTGCCCGCCGCATGCGCGCTCATCACCGTGCCGCGCGACGACCAGGAGCCGAGGTCGAACGGCGTCGCCTCGGAATCCATGGTGACCACCGTGATCCGGGACAGGTCGACGCCCAGTTCCTGGGCCGCGACCTGCGCGATGACTGTCTTCTGGCCGGTGCCCGGGTCGGCGCCGCCGAACCGGACCCGGATCTCGCCGTCCGGCCGGATGTCGATCGCCGCCTCGGAGCGGTTCGCCGCCTCGTAGGTACGGGCGCCGCTCACGTGCATCGCGATGGCCACACCCACGCCACGCCCCGAACCGCCACGCGCGCGCTTCTCGCGCCAGCCAATGGCGTCGCGCACGGCCTCCAGGCACCCGACGAGGTGCGTCGAGCGGAGCCGCCATCCCGCCTGCGTCACGTCCCCGGACCGGTGCGCGTTGAGGATCCGGAACTCGATCGGGTCGAGGCCGCGCGCGGCCGCCAGTTCGTCCATCTGCGACTCGATGGCGAAGGCGACCTGTGGGTGGCCGTACCCCCGGAACTGGCCGCCGGGATGCTTGTTCGTGTCGACGAGCGTGGCCCGGACGTGCACGCCTCCCCGCGTCCGGTACCAGGAGGCCATGGCGGCGACGGAGGCCCCCGTGACCGACGCCCCCGAGTGGTTGTACGCCCCATTGTCGACCAGGATCCGGGCCTCCCGGTGCGTCAGGCGCCCATCGGCATCGGCTCCGGTCGTCAGTTCTACGTCGAAGTCGTGCCGGCACTTGGTGGTGGCGAACTCTTCCTCCCGGCTGAGGACGAGCCGGACGGGTCGGCCGGTGCGCATGGCGAGCGCGCCGGCGAGGACCTCGTGGTCCGTGATCTTGGATTTCGACCCGAAGCCGCCGCCGACCGCGACCTCGCGCACGATCACCTGGCCCAGCTCGAGCCCCAGGATCTGCGCGACCTCCTCGCGCACGAAGTACGGAGACTGGGTGGAGGTCCAGAGCTCAAGCCGCTGGGCCTCGGGGTCCCATCGTGCCAGGCTGCCGTTCGGCTCCATGCACGCGTGCGCCTGACGGCCGAACCGGTACCGACCCGACGCGGTCACGGTGGCCGCGCGGCGCCCACCGTCCACGTCACCGTAGGCCCGGTCGATCGCGAGGGACACGTTGGTGCCGGACGCGCGCTCGTGGACCAGCGCGGCGCCCTCGGCCAGGGCGGCTTCGACGGTCGTGACGGCCGGGAGCGACCCGTACCGCACTTGGATGGCGGCGAGCGCGGCCGCCGCCTGCTCCGCTGCCTCGGCGGCGACGACGGCGACCTCTTCCCCGACGAACCGCACGACGTCCCGGGCGAGCGGTCGGCGGTCGGAGAGCCGCCCACCCTCGTGCTTATAGAGGCGATCGGGCAGGTCCGCGGCGGTGAGCACCGCCCGGACCCCGGGCATCCGTCGGGCGGCCTCGGCGGCGATGGACAAGATCCGCGCGTGAGGATGGGGGCTCCGCAGGACCCGTGCGACCAGCGTGCCGGGCAAGACCACATCCGCCACGTAGCGGCTCTGGCCGGACGTCCGCGCCTCCCAATCGATCGAGCGGGTGCGGCGGCCCACGGTCATCGTGACGAGCCCGCTCGCGCGCCTTCCGTCCGGCGCAGTGCCGTGATGATCCCGGCGTATCCCGTGCAGCGGCAGATGTTCCCCGACATCTCCCGCCGGAGGGCCATGTCGTCGGCCGGCAGACCCTCGCGGAGGAGCGCGACGCCGCGGACGATCTGGCCGGGTGTGCAGAACCCGCACTGGAAGGCCCCGGTATCCGCGAAGGCTTCGCGCAGGGCGCCCGCCTCGTCCCGGAGCCCCTCGATCGTCTCCACGTGATCGGCGCGGGCGGCGAGGACGAGGCAGGACACGACGGGCCGCCCGCGCACGAGCACCGTGCAGGCGCCACACTCGCCGCGTCCGCACGCTTCCTTCGTGCCGAGGAGGCCGAGACGGTCGCGCAGGACGTCGAGCAGCCGGTCGTCCGGCTCGACGTCGATCTCGATCGACCGCCCGTTCACCCTCAACGCCGCTCTCATCGAGTCACTCTCGGCCCAGTGCTATAGTATTGTGCCGTGCGTCGGGGTTTCAACATCGGTGCGCCGGATCACTCCGACATCCACTGCGTCGAATTCGCGCGCGAGTCCGACGATCGGAGCCCGGGCTCGCGTCGGGAGAAACCGTGACGAGCAACACCGGCGACAGCGGGGACCGGACGGAGCGCGCCCGCTCGGCGGAGCGCCGGGACTGGCGCACGTGGCCCGTGTACCAGGCGAGCGAGCTGGGCCTCCACAACTTCTGGTATCCGGTCGTGTGGTCGTCCGAGGTGCGTGGGCGCCCCCTCGGTGTGCAGCTCCTCGGCCAGCGGATCGTCCTGTGTCGCGACGGCGACCGCGTGTACGCCCTCGAAGACCGGTGCCCGCATCGCGGCACCCCGCTCCACCTCGGCCGCCAGCACTTCCCTGGCACCATCACGTGTCCCTACCATGGCTGGACCTATCGGCTCGACAGCGGCGTGATGTGCGCGGCAATCACCGATGGACCGGACTCGCCGATCACCGGCAAGGTGAGCGTGGGCACGTTCCCCACCGCGGAGCGCCTGGGGCTCGTGTGGGTGTTCGTGGGGGCGGGGGCGACGGAGGTGCCCCCGGTCGAGCAGGACATCCCCGACGAGCTCCTGGCACCCGGCATCACCCTCGGCGGGCGGATCCAGTCCGGACGGCGCGGGAACTGGCGCTATGCCGCCGAGAACGGCTTCGACGAGGGCCACGCCAAGTTCCTCCACCGCGACGCGCTCTGGGTCTTGTTCCGGCAGATGCCCGTGTGGAGCGAGACGCGCATCGTCCGCACGGACGACGGGCGCTGGCTCTCGCGCCGATGGGAAGGCGTCTACTGGGACGCCGAGTTTCCGGGTGTCGGGCGCTGGCCGCCGCCCCGATCCTGGCGGCGCCTGATGCAGCGACGTCCCCGGCCGGGCCAGCGGCCGAAGGTCCATCCGCGCATCGCGGCGCTCCGGCTGCCGGGCATGGTGTCGGTGCGGGTGCCCTACATCCTCCGGGTCGCCTACGCGAGCTACATCCACTACGAGTGGGCGATCCCCGAGGACGCGCAACACCACCGGTACGTCCAGCTGATGGCGAGCTTCCGGCCGGGGCGCCTTGCGCGGCTCTGGTTCCGCCTGCAGTACGCCGCCTGGATCCGCTGGGTTTTCCACGGGCAGTTCACCGGCCAGGACGCGTGGATGGTCGACGTCATGGACATCCCGCCGGAGCGGCTCTACCGGCCCGACGCCTCCGTCATCGAGTGGCGCCGGCTGGTCGAGGAGCAGCACCGAGAGCCCGCGCCGAGCGCCGGGCCGGCCTGAGGCCATGAGGCTGTTCACCGCCGGCGTCGCGACCGAGTCCAACACCTTCGCGCCCATGCCGACCGGGCTGGACGACTTCACCGTCTTCCGGGGCGCGCCGCCGGAGGACCGCCCGACGAGCTTCACCCAGCCCTTCTTGGTCTGGCGCCGACTCGCGGCCGAGCGCGGGTTGACCGTGGTCGGCAGCCTGGGGGCTTCGGCCCCGCCGGCCGGGCCCACGGTTCGTCGGGTGTGGGAGACGTTCCGCGACGAGATCCTCGACGACCTCCGGCGCGCGATGCCGGTCGACGCCGTGCTCCTGAACCTCCACGGGGCGATGGTCGCCGACGGCTACGACGACTGCGAGGGCGACCTCCTCGCCCGCGTCCGCTCCATCGTCGGACCGAGCGTGCCGGTGGGCGCGGAGCTCGACCCGCACTGCCACGTGACGCCGCTGATGGTCGAGCAGGCGACTGCACTCGTGCTCTACAAGGAGTTCCCCCACACCGACTTCGCCGAGCGAGCGGAGGACCTCTTCCGGCTCGTGGTCGACGCCGCCGAGCGGCGCACGCGACCCCACATGGCCGTCTGGGACTGCCGGATGATCGGGAGCTACTTCACGACTCTCCAGCCGATGAAGGCCTTCGTCGACGACGTGAAGTCCCGCGAGGGGAAGAACGGCGTTCTCTCCATCTCCCCCGTCCACGGGTTTCCCTACGCCGACGTACCGGAGAACGGGACGAGGATGCTGGTCATTACCGACGGCCGGCCGGCCGACGGCGCCCGGCTCGCGCAGGAGCTCGGCCTTCGCTGGATCGCCCTCCGAGGCCGCACTCACCCGCCGATGCTGACCGTTGCCCAGGCCGTCGAGCAGACCCGGGCCGTGCCGGGCCGGCCGGTGGTGGCGGCGGATGTGGCCGACAATCCCGGGGGTGGCTTCCCGGGAGACAGCACGGTCGTGCTGCGCGCACTCGTTGCCCTCGGCGTCCGCGACTGCGCATTCGCCACGCTCTGGGACCCGATCGCGGTGACGTTCGCCCGCGCGGCCGGGCCCGGCGCGCGCCTCCGGATGCGGATCGGCGGCAAGGCGGGCATCCTCTCGGGGGATCCGCTCGACCTGGACGTCACCGTGGCCGCCGTCACGGACGACCTCTACCAGCGCTACGCGGGCGTCGGCAACTCGCTCGGGCCGGCGGCGCGCGTGACGGCGGGCGGGCTCGACATCATCCTCGCCAGCCGCCGCAACCAGGTTCGCAGCCCCGACGTCTTCCGGGGCCTCGGGCTCGATCCGCTCGCCACCAAGCTCCTGGTGGTCAAGTCCACCAACCACTTCCGCGCCGAGTTCGAGAAGATCGCCGCCGGGATCCTCTACGTCGCGCCGCCCGACGTCTTCTCGAGCGTCCCCTTCACGCGCATCCGGCGCCCGAAGTGGCCGCTCGATCCCGACGCCTTCGCCGACCTGGAGGCCGCGGGCTTGCTGCCGCCGGGCGGTCGGCCGTGATCGGCGCGGGCGCACCGATGACCCGCCGCGCCGGCGGAAAGGGCCCTGGCGCGGCCCGATCGGCGCTCCGGGACGCCGGGAAGCGGGTCGGCCGCTTCTCGCGGAGGAAGCCGGGGTAGTCCAGGCTCGAGTCGGCCCGGCTTTGACGGATCTCGGGGACGCGGCCGCTGCGGACGAGTGATCAATTCACCCGCGTCTCGTAACCCCTCCAGAACGGCTCGCGCAGCTCGCGCTTGAGGATCTTGCCGGCCCCCGAGAGGGGCAGCGGCGTGTCGCGGAACTCGACCGAGCGCGGGCACTTGTAGCCGGCGATCTGCGCGTGGCAATGGGCGATGACCGCCTCGGCGGTCAGGTGGGCGCCGGCCCGCGGCACGATGATGGCGCGGACGGTCTCGCCCCACTTCGCGTCCGGAATGCCGATCACCGCCACCTCGGCAACGCCCGGGAGCAGCGAGATGGCGTTCTCGACCTCGGCCGAATACACGTTCTCGCCGCCGCTGATGATCATGTCCTTCAGCCTGTCGACGATGAACAGGAAGCCTTCCTCGTCCATGTAGCCGGCATCGCCGCTGTAGTACCAGCCGTTCTCCAGCACGGCCGCCGTTTCTGCCGGCTTGCGCCAGTAGCCCAGCATGATCATCGGTCCCCGGGCCGCGACCTCGCCGGCCGTCCCGCGCGGCACTTCGCGGCGGTTCGCGTCGACGATCTTCAGCTCGACGGTGTGGGCCGCGAGCCCGCACGACTTGATGCGCCCGGCGTAGGGGCCCGCCAGGGTCGTGTAGCGGGGCGGTAACACGGTGAGGATCGGCGCCGCTTCGGTCATCCCGTAGGCGTGGATGAATGCGCAGTCGGGGAGGACGTCCAGTGCCTTGCGCAGCACGCCCTCGGGCATGGGCGAGGCGCCATAGACAATGTATTTCAGGCTGGAGAGGTCGTAGTCCTTCACGCGGGGATGGTGGGCCAGCATATTGATCATCGTGGGCACGTACTGGCCGTGGGTGACCTTCTCTCGCTGGATGGTCTCGAAGCAATCGACCGGATCGAAGCGTGGGACGAACGCATGAGCGCCCGCGCAAGCGGTGACCCCGAAGGTCGAGGCACCGTCGGCGAGATGGAACATCGGCCCCGAATGAATGTAGATGGTGTCGCGATCGAGGAAGAACCCGGTCACGGCGTTCATGGCATTCCACACGAGGTTGTTGTGGCTCAGCATCACGCCCTTGGACTTGCCCGTCGTGCCGCCGGTGTAGAAGAGGCCGGCCAGCGTATCGCCGCCGGCCCCGGAGTCCTCGGCGGCCGAAGACCCGGCAAGATCCTCGTAGCGACGAAGGGCGTCGGGCGGCTCATCGTCGTCGAGATAGAACATCGCCTCGACCGACGGGATCTTGCCGGCCAGCGCCGCGGTATGCGCCTTCGTGCTACCGTCCACGAACAGGACCCGCGTCCCGGAGTCCTCGAGGATGTAGGCGACCTCCGGCGCGGCCAGCCGTGTGTTGATCGGCACCATGACGGCGCCCAGCCAGGGGATGGCGTACAGGAGCTCGTAGTACCGATCGCTGTTGAGCGCGAGAAGTCCCACACGGTCCCCGGGGTGCACGCCCGCCGCCCTCAGCCCACCGGCGACCCGCGCCACGCGCTCGACGGTCTCGGCCCAGGTTCGGCGCCGGTCGCGGAACACCGTCGACGTTCCATGAGGGCGAATCTGACCGGCCCGCCGCAACCCCTGAGTCAGATACATGTCTCGCTTCGTCTTGGTTCCTTGAGTCGCGCGAAACCTGGCCGCTTGTTCGATGCCCTCAGTGGCCCCGAGCCGACGCCCACGCCGAGCACCGGTCCGTCTGAGGCTGGTCGACGGTGCGCGGCGAGGCGTCGATCAGGCGCGCCCGGCCGTGGCCTCGACGGCGCCCTGAGCGGCCGAAGCCAGGTAGGCGAGGCCTTCGTCGAGCGACAGCACGTTCGCGTATTTCGCGTGCATGTCGAACAGGTTCACCTTGTGCGTCAGCGTCGCCCGGTCGAACGTGCACTCGTGCACGACCGCCACCCGGTACCCCAGGGAGAAGGCGTCCGTTACCGTGGCCCGGACGCAACCGCTCGTGGTCCCGCCCGCCACCAGGAGCGTGTCCGCGCGCAGGAGCACGAGGTGGCCCGCCAGGTCGGTGCCGAAGAAGGCGCTGGGCCGGGACTTCTCGACGACGATGTCGCCCATCGCGGGGGCGATCTCGGCGACGATGTCGGTGTCCTCGCCCCGCGAGAGGTCCTCGGCGGCCCGGGCGTTCTTCCCCGCCCATCGCCCCATCGTCGACACGGAGGCGTGGCGGCGACCCGTGCTGTAAATCACCGCGACCGAGGCGGAGCGCGCGGCGGCCAGGAGGCGCTGGATGGCGCCGATCGCCGTCCAGGCGGCCTCGCCGCAGCTGGTCCGGGTCTCCCGCACGGCGTCCTCGATGGGCAGGGGCCGCCGGCCGGCGAACGCGTAGTTCGTGTCCACGACCAGCACGACCGGCCTCCGGCCGAGCGGCGGGCTCGATCCGTAGCCGGCCGCGGCATAGACGCGGCGCTCCGACGGCGGAATCACGTCCTCCCACGGCTTCATCGCTGGCTCCCGGTGCGATCGCGCTCGCGCGTCCCGCGAAGCTCGGCGACCGTGCCGACACCCTCGCGGTCGAGGATCTCCAGCAGGGCGCGGTTGATGAGGCCGGCGACCCGCCAGCCACGGAAGATGAAGGCCGTGTACACCTCGACCGTCGTGGCGCCCGCTCGGAGCATCCGTGCGGCGTCCTCGCCGGTGAAGACGCCGCCGGAGGCGCGGATGACCAGGCGCCCGGTGGCGCGCTCCGCGACGTCGCCGACGATCCGCAGCGCGTCGAGGAAGGTGTCCCGTCCCGCCAGCGACCCGCGCCCGACGGCCAGTCGGGGCTCGACGACGTGGCGCCCGCCGTTCACGCTCACGCCGTCGACGCCGGCACCCACGCAGAGATCGACCATGCTCATGACGCGCACGCGATCGTCCGGCGTGTGATAGGGGGGCAGCTTGACGAACACGGGCTTCCGGCACCGCCGCCCCAGCTCGGTCACCAGCTCGCTCACGAGCTCGAGCTCGCGCAGGCGCTCGGACTCCGAGGTGTTCGGGCAGATCAGGCCGACCTCGACGGCGGCCACCAGAGGCTCGATGGCCGCGACGCCCGCGAGGATGCTCTCGACGGAGAAGCCGGCCACGCTCGCGAGCACCGTGGTGTGGCGGACCGGGCGCGCACGGAGCCGTCGGACGCAGGCGTCGACCCCTCGATTGGGCAAGCCCATCGAGTTCGCTACCGAAAGCCGATCCGGGTAGCGCACGAGGCGTGGCCGCGGGTTCCCGGCCCGGGCCTCCGGCGTGACCGACCCGATGACGACGTAGCCGAAGCCGAGGTGCTGGAGGCTCGGCAGGAGGTCGCCGTCCTTGTCGAACCCCGGCGCCAATCCGACGGGGCTCGCGAGCGGGATCCCCGCTAGGTCGGTCGCCAGCCGCGGGTCCTCCACCCGCGCCGAGCGTCCGAACAGCCGGAAGGCGGCCGGGGCGCGCAGTGCGAGGCGGGCCAGGTCATGCGCGCGATCGGCGGGAAGACGGAAGAGCGCCGGGCGCAGATGCGCGTACAGATCCATCGGCTCAGCCACGATGCCCCACCGTTCGCGCCCGCGTCAAGCCGGCCGACCCCCGGCCCGCATCGGCAACACGCCGCCCGGGCCTCAGCGGGCGAGATAGTCCTCGAGCCGGAGCCGCCCCTGGCCCGGGGCGCGCTTGCGCTCGTACTCGCTCCATGCGCCGAGCGGGATCGTGGCATCGATCCCCAGCTTGGCGGTGTGGAGACCGTGCGGGTCGCGCGGAAAGCCCGACGTGTCGGTGAGGTGGAGCACTCCCTGACCGAGCCGGCTCCGCGTGCTGATCGCCCACCACACATCACTCACGTCCAGGACGTTGACGTCCTCGTCGACCACCACGCAGAGCTTGAGCCAGCGATAACGGCCGAAGGCGGCAGCCAGTACCAGCTTGGGCTCGCCCTCAAACCGCTTCCGGATGCTGATGGCCCCGGCGAGGATCGTTGGGAGCAAGCTCACCTGGCGGACGTCGGCGCCGGTCGCGGCGACGGCCTCCAGGAGCTGAGCCTCGCGCGAGAGCGCGAGCAGAGTGGTGTCCTCCGCCTGGCCCGCGTGCATGGTCTGGTGGATGGCGTCGCGCCGATGCGTGATGGCGCTGAGCCGCAGGACTCGGTTCGGCATGACCGGCACGTAGAACTGCATGAAGTCGCCGTACGGACCCTCAGGCTCGGCGACGCCCGCCAGGACCTCGCCCTCCAGCACGATCTCGGCCCGCGCCGGGACCTCCAGGTCGATCGAGACGCATCGAACCAGCTCGGTCGGCTCGCCCCGGAGCGCCCCGGCGAGTCCCAGCTCGTCGTCGCCCAGGGCCACGGTCGTGGCGCCCGCTACGAGCTCGGCGGGGTGGTTGCCGATCGCGACCGCGACCGGAAGGTTCTGGCCGCGCGCGGCGGCGCGCTCGTAGATCTGGCCGAGGTGCTGGGGCGGCATCATCCGGATGCCGACCTCGCCCGGACCCCGGAGCATCATGCGGTTGTACGAGACGTTCCGGTTGCCCGTCTCCGGATCCCGCGCGATCACGAGGCCGGCCGTGAAGTAGGGGGCCGCGTCCCGGTCGGCGTGGACGATGAGCGGCAGCTGCCGGAGGTCGACCGTGTCGCCGGTGTGGACCACCTCCTGCACCGGAGCCTCGCCCCCGACGACGGGCGGGATCCGACGGCGGGTTCGCTCGAGGAACGTGGCGACCGCCGCGTCCGGTGGGACGCCGAGGCCGAGTCCGACCATGACGCGGTCACCCACCACGTTGGCCACGCACGGCATGCCGCTTCCGCGAACCGATTCGAAGAGGACGGCCTGCCGCCCGCGCTCGGCCTCGATGATCAGGGCGGCCAGCTCGGTGCCGGGGTCCACCGGGCGGGGCACACGGACCAGCTTGCCGTGCTGCTCGAGCAGGGTGAGATGACTGCGGAGATCAGGCTGCATGCAAGCCCTCCCGGCGCACGTCACTGGAGGCGCGCGGCCGTGTGGCAGCGCGGTTGCCTCGGTCGGAACCGGGCCAGTATACTGCCCGCCATGCGCTCCGGAACCCCGTCGCGCCCGCGCGTCAGCGCGCCCCGGGCGAGGACAGGATTGACGCGTTCCCCCGGCCTGAGCGAGTGAGCGGCGTGTCGGGCCTGCTCGGCTGGCTCGGATCCCCGCAGGTCACCAGTCTCCTCGTCAACATGCTCGAGCAGGGCGCGCTCTTCGGCTTCCTCGGGCTCGGAGTCCTGATCACCTTCCGGTTCTTCCGGTTCCCCGACCTCACCGCCGAGGGGAGCTACCCGCTCGGCGGGGCGGTCGTGGCGGCGCTCCTGGTCGCGCGCGTCAACCCGTTCCTCGCGACGGGGGCCGCCGTGCTGGCCGGAGCGGCCGCTGGGGTGACGACGGCGCTCGTCCACACCAAGCTCCGGATCAACAACATCATCGCCGGCATCATCGTGATGACCGCCATCTACACGGTGAACCTCCGGGTGATGGGCCGGGCCAACACGTCCTTGCTCGACACCCCGTCGGTGTTCGACGAGGTGGCCCGGGGCGTGTCCGCCGTGGGGCTGGCCGTGCGGCCGGGAGCCGCCCCCACGATCGCGGTCACCGCCCTGGCCCTGACGGTGGTCGCTCTCGTCCTGCGAGCCTTCTTCCGGACGGATCTCGGACTGGCGGTGCGGGCCACGGGTGAGAACGAGGGAATGATCCGCGCCCTCGGGGTCGACACCGATCGGACCAAGATCGTGGGGCTGGCGCTGTCGAATGGCGTGATAGCGCTCTCGGGCGCGTTGATCGCCCAGAACCACGGTTTCGCCGACATCGGCATGGGCATCGGCGTACTGGTCACCGGCGCCGCCGCCGTCCTCATCGGCGAAGCCCTGTTCGGTGACCGCACGGTGGGGTGGTGGATCGTGGCGGCGATCGTCGGGGTCCTGATCTACCGGTTCCTCGTGGCGTTGGCGCTTCGGGTGGGACTCCAGCCGACGGACCTCCGGCTGGTCACCGCCGTCCTGCTCCTGCTGGCGCTGGCCGTCCCGCGGCTTCGCCGACCCGTGGGGGCCTGAGGATCGGGTGCTCGCGCTGGAGGGCCTGGTCAAGCGATTCGGCGGGGGGACGGCGGCGGAGGTCACGGCCCTCGACGGCGTGAACCTCGAGGTGAGCGCCGGGGAGTTCATCACGCTCATCGGGTCGAACGGCGCCGGGAAGTCAACGCTGCTGCGCGCGATCCTGGGCACGGTCGTGCCGGAGCGGGGGCGGGTTACTCTCGACGGGCGGGACGTCACGCGCCAGCCGGTCCACCGCCGGGCGTGCGACATCGGCCGCATCGCCCAGGACCCCGGGGAGAGCACGTGCGCCGGGATGACGGTCGAGGAGAACCTGGCCATGGCGGTGCAGCGCGGCCGGACCCGGGGTCTCGGCCGGGCCGTCACGACCGTGCGCCGGACGACGTTCCGCGCTCGCCTCGCCGAGGTGGGACTGGGCCTGGAAGGCCGGCTCGGGACGCGGGTCGGCACCCTCTCGGGAGGTCAGCGCCAGGCGCTAGGCTTGCTGATGGCGACCCTGTCCACGCCGAAGGTGCTCCTCCTCGACGAGCATACGGCGAGCCTCGATCCGAAGGCGGCGGAGCTAGTCATGGCCTTCACCGGCCGACTCGTCGCCGAGTCCCGGCTCACGACGCTTATGGTCACTCACAACATGCACCAGGCGATCCGGTGGGGGAGCCGACTGGTCATGATGCATGCGGGGAAAGTGGTCCTGGATCTGCGGGGCGAGGCGAAAGACCGCCTGCGCGTGCAGGATCTGGTGACGAAGTTCTACGAGGCGAGCGGGACGGAGCTGACCGAGGATCGGCTGCTCCTGACGCGTTGAGCGCGGGCCGCGCCCGCGCGAGGAGGACTGTCATGCGACGACGGATGCTGGTGCCCGTGGCGGCACTGATCGCACTGCTGCCGGCGGTGGCCGGTCTGGCTCAGCCGGGGCGCGCGCCCCAACCGGGCCGCGTCTACAAGGTCGCGTACTCTCAGATCGTGGACCACCCGGCCCTCAACGAGACCCGCCGGGGGTTCTTGGAGGGTCTCAAGCAGGCGGGCTTCGTGGAGGGTCAGAATCTCACCTTCCTGTACCAGAACGCCCAGGGTGACGTCGGCAACGCTCGGAACATCGCCGAGAAGTTTCTGGCCGACGGGGTCGACGTCATCGCGCCGTGCACCACGCCGAACGTGCAGGCTACGGTCCGTGTGGCGAAGGGTGGCAAGACGCCCGTGGTGTTCGCGTGCGTGACCGATCCAGTCTCGGCGGGCATCATCGAATCCGTGGAGCGACCGACCGGGACGAACGTGACCGGCGTGTACAACCCCCTGCCGATCGCCGAGCTGTTCGACCTGTTCCTCCGCATCCAGCCGGGGCTCAAGACGGCGGGCACGATCTACAACGCCTCGGAGTCCAACTCGCAGGTCATCAACCGGCTGGCCAAGGCCGAGGCCGAGCGCCGCGGCCTGAAGTGGGTCGAGGTCACGGTGGCTGGCAGCGCCGACGTGCGGACGGCCACCGAGAGCCTCGTCGGGAAGGTAGACGGGCTGATCCTCGGCCAGGACAACACGGTCGCCTCGGCCTTCGAGGCGGTGGTGAAGGTCGCCCAGGAGCGGCAGCTCCCGGTCTTCTCCATGGACGCGGTCGCGCCGGCCCGGGGCGCGATCGCGTCGATGGCCGCCAGCAACTACGAGCAAGGAGTCCTGTGGGCCAAGGAGCTCGTGGCGCCGGTGCTCCTCGGCACCGATCCGGCCACGGTCACGCCGATCCGCCCCCGCGTCTTCGACCTCCAGGTGAACGTCCAGGCGGCGAGCGCGGCGAAGCTCACGATCCCGCAGGACATCATCGACCGGGCTAGCAAGGTCCACGGCCGGTAGCCCGCGGGCGTCGTCGGGGCGCCGCGGCCAGGCCCGGGGCCGTGACCTGGTTCGCCGGGGATCGGCCCCGGGGTCAGCCGTTCCGGGCCAATGGGGGGAGGTGTGCTCGACACCCTTGCCGGGAGACGGCGCCCCATTTCTTGGGGACCTTGTCCGTTCTCCCCCTTGCCCCGGCGCTCGCAAGTTGCGGTGAACGCATGTTCCGCAGTGGCACCGCGATTGCCCTGTTCTCCCGATGTCGGCCCCCCCCAGCCGGGCGGCCAGAAGGAGGAAGGGATGGGAGTCGGGGGCGGGGCGACGCGGTGAGGCAGAGGGTCTACGATCTGAGGCCCGAGACAGCTCCCCGGGCACCCAGCCCGCGGGTCCGGCGCGATGCGCCTACAGGCGGTCGCTCACACGACAGATGCTGTGCGTCATGCTCAGCGCCAGTGTCGGCCTCGTCGCCTGTGCTGGACTCCGCACCCACTCCGCGGGCCCGGTCACCGCGATGGAACTCGACCCGGCGGCGCACACCGGGGTCATCGACTAGCCAACAGAGCAGTCGCGTCCCGGCAGCACGCCTGGCCAAAAGACATCCCACGCCAGCGGCCCAAGCGCCAACGACGTCGGCTGGGCGATCATGCTGATCGCGGCACTCCCGGTTCTGGTGACGGTCTACGTGTCCGCGCTACCGTTTGTATGGAAATGGCATCGATGACCGGAGTCGCGTTCTGCTCTGGACGCGGCGGCTGCCGGGCCCTCAGGCCGCGTCGTCCCCCCCGCGCCGGAGCGGCCGCACGAGGCGGAGGTCCGGCTGGCCGTCGCGCCCGTCCGGCTTCTTCTCGTTGGTGAAGGCGAGGTAGCTCAGCCGCTCGTCCCCGCGCACCAGCACCGCGATCGCGTCCGCGATCACCGCCCCGGCGTCGAGCTCGATCGCGAGGAACGGGCCGTTCGACCCCGTCTTCTGCCAGGCGGCTCCGACGTCCTGCCGCCCGTTTCGCCCCCGCCGCGTGTCTGCCGTGGCCATGCTCCGCCTCCCATGCCCCGGTGGCGTTCCTGAAACGCTCACGGGGGACCCTCGCCGTCGGCGATGCGGGCGCGCCCTAGAATGTTGACCACGATGCGGCGGGTCTCCCCACCGCTCCGGATCGTGATCGTCCCGGCGGGCACCGCGAAGCCCTTCGACGAGAACTGGATCGTGATGTTGCTGGTCGCCACCGCCCCGTCGATGAGCCGATGCGGGCCTTCGACGGTCTGGTCGGCCCCGCCCGGATCGGCGACGATCCGGAAGCCCCGTCCGTCCGGCTCGAGGACGAGCGCATGGGTCACGTTGTGCGCGCGGGCTCGGGCCTTCGTGAGATGGACCGCCGCGTAGAGATCCGCCGTCGCCCCGCCCGCCCGGTACCCTTCGAGCGCCGCCCCCACCGTGGGGACGGTCCCCGCCAGGAGGAGCCCCATCACGGCCAGGGCGACGGCGATCTCGACGAGTGTGACCCCACGCTGTCCGCCTCGCATGTCGGCTCCCTCCCGGGACGACACGACAGCAACGCCGGTGCCACACGGGAGCCGACCGCGTCGCCCTCAGGCGATCCACTCATTTCACCGGACGTTACGGGGCGCTGGGCGGCTCGAGCGCTTCCAGAGCGCAGCGCGGCGGCCCCCGCCGCCGTCGGCCGAAGCAGACGGGGTGGATCGAGATGGATGCGCGGCGCGATCGCCGCCGGCCGCCTCAGGCGAGGCGGACGCGAGGCGGGTCGCCGGGTAGACGGACGATCTGCCCGTCGAGCTCGAGCTTCTTGAGGTGCGAGCGGACGGACAGGCGGGCGACCGGATGGAGGGCCGGAGACACTTCCCGGTACACGCGGGCGACGATGTCAGCCACGGTCTCGGCGCCGGCCCGGACGGCGTCGAGGATCTGGGCGTCGCGCTCCAGCCGGTGGGCGATGTAGCCCTCGATGACCGGCCGGGCGGGCTCGAGGACCGGCCCGTGAGCCGGGTAGATGCGCTGGACGTCCAGCTGGAGCACCCGCCGGAGCGAGGCGAGGTAGTCGCCCAGGTCGCCGTCGTCGGGGGGAATCACGGTCGTCGAGCCCCCCAGGATCAGGTCGCCGGTGAAGAGCGCCCGCTCCTCCTCCAGGTAGTAGCAGAGGTGATCGGACGCGTGTCCCGGCGTGTAGACCGCATGGAGGGTGACGCCGTCCCCCCGAATCATCATCTCGTCATCCAATCGCTGCATGGTCACGGGCAGGGCGTCGTCGTTTCGCACCAGCTTCGCGACGGGCACGCGCGGGAAGGCGCGGCGCACGTCGGGAACGCCGCCCATGTGGTCCACGTGCCGATGCGTCAGGAGGACCTGGCGCACGTCGTCGAGGCGCTCTCCGTCGAGGAAGCCCTGGAGCAGCGGGACGTACCCGGGCTCGCCCGCGCCGGTGTCGATGAGGAGGGGTTGTCGCGCGCCGACAAGGTAGGTGTTGGTGCCCGGGCCGGTCATGAGCCCGGGGTTCAGCCCGAGGACGCGCCCGACGAGCGGGGTCAGCCGCGCCGTCTCGGGGAACGCGGGCGGGTGGAAATCGCTCATGCCGGGCGCACCACGGTCGACCAGTCGAACAGATAGTAACGCGCGGCGTCCAGCCGGTCGATGATGCCGTGGAATTTCGGCCGCCCGTCGGCGTGGTGGCGCCAGACCGCCTCGCAGGAGTCGAACTGGGCGAGGTACTGCGTCCCGTACTCCGCCGGCTCGGCCATGGGCCACTCGCCCGCGCGGAAGCGCCGGTGGGCCTCGGCCGGGTCCACCCAGAAGCCCTCGGAGGCCTCCTCGGCGATGAGCCGCGGTCCCTGCCCGGGCGGGACGGGGCAGAGGAAGAAGCGGGCGGAGAAGCGGATCGGGCTCGCCGGCGGCGTCACGAAGTGGGACAGGTAGCGGAGCGGCGCCAGGTCCGCGGACCACCCCTCCGCCGCCAGGACCGCGGTGAACGATCGCTCGCCGCGGACCAGCGCGCGCCGGTGGGCCTCGAGGCGCCCGGCCAGGTCCGGCGCGCCTCCGGCGACCGGTCCCGCCCTGGCGTCCCGGGCCAGGAGCATCCCGGTCTCCTCGAAGACCTCGCGCACGGCGGCGAGCCAGTAGGCCAGGGCGGGGACCTCGTCCGCCGGGTCGCCGATCACCCTCGCCGCCGTGTCCGGCGAGACGCCGGAGGTCCGGCCGAGCGCCTCGTGGCTCCGGTCGGCGAGGTCGACCTTGCCGCCGGGGAAGGCGTAGTACCCCCCGAGGAAGCGCATGTCGCGGGCCCGGCGGATGAGGAACACCTCGATTGGCGTCGCGCGTCCGGGTCGGATCAGGAGGACGGAGGCCGCGGGCCGGGGCTCGACGGGCATCGGGTCAGGCCCTGGGAAGTCAAAGTCCGGGGTCTGACCCCGATGTTTGACTACCCGGCGAGGGACTCCCAGTCACCCTCGGAAGCGTCCAGCGCGATGGCGAGGCTGCCGTTCGAACCCGCGAACACCGGGTCCTCCACCACGCGCACGGCGCCGCCGCCGTAGTCGGCGAGGACCCGCTCCATGGCGGCGGCGAGGCCGGGGATCTGGGAGCCCCCGCCGGCGAGGATGATGTTGTGGCGGACGCGCTCCTGGTACTCGGGCTCCACCCGCGCCAGGAGGTCGGCCATCGCCTCCGTGACGGGCGCCACCAGGCTCTCGCACGCACGGCGCATCTCGTTCGTGATGTCGATCGGCGTAGCCTTGGCGGCCTTCTGGACGGTGACGACGACGGGTCCCGGAGGCTCGCCGACGAAGCTCCACTTCTCCTTCCACTCCCGGACCATGTAGACGGAGAACTGGGCGTCGGGGTGCTTGGCCCGGACGAGCGTCATCAGCTGCTCGTCCACGGAGTCTCCCGCGTTCGTGAGCGTCCGCTGATCCTCCTCGGTCGGGTACCGGCCTCGCATGACACAGAAGTCCGTCGTCCCCGCCCCGATGTCGACGATCATCGTGTGAAGGAGCGCGTCCATCCCGTAGGACACGGCGAACGGCTCGGACACGATCATCAGGCCGTCGGCGACCCCCTTGACGGCGCTGCGCAGGTTCTGCCGGCTCACGCGGAGCGCCTCGGCGGGCACGCCCACGACCGCGCGGATCGGCTGGCCCTCGCGCCCGCCGGCCAGCGAGATCAGATGGCGCAAGAGCTCCCGCACCGCCAGTTCGTCCCGCTCCGACCCCTCCTTGATCAGGCCCCGCTCGAGGGGGCGTCGGAGGTCGAGCATCGGCCGACTGTCGAGGGCCTCCCGGCCGAAGAGGATGGGCTTCTTGACGAGGCGCCGGGCCACCATGTCGACCGGCCACCCGACGTAGCTCTCGACCACGTGGCGGCCGCCGTTCGAGGCGGAGATCGAGCTGCGGGAGGTGCCCAGATCGATG
>DATAFX010000049.1:0-2573 GCA_036257195.1 Candidatus Methylomirabilota bacterium
CGCCTGCCCGACGACGGCGGGCTCCTGGAGGAGTGCACCGCGACGATCATCGGCGAGGTCGAGGGGCTCCGCCGCCTGGTGGACGAGTTCTCGCGCTTCGCCCGCATGCCGAGCTTCACGCCGAGGCCGACGGACCTTCAGCGCCTGGTCGAGAGCGTCGTCGGGCTCTACGGCGAGACGCACCCGACGGTGCGCCTCCGCGGGGATCTGACCGGCGACCTTCCGACGATCGAGGCCGACGGGGACCAGCTCAAGCGGGCCCTCCTCAACCTGGTCGACAATGCGGTCGAGGCCGGGGCGACCGAGGTCGTGATCGCGACGGGGTGGGACGGCGGGGAGCACGTCCGGATCGTGATCACCGACGACGGGCCCGGGATTCCGCCCGACCTCCGCGATCGCGTCTTCCTCCCGTACTTCTCGACGAAGACGACGGGGATGGGACTCGGTCTCCCCATCGTGCACCAGATCGTGTCCGACCACGGCGGGCGGATCCGGGTCGAGGACCATGCGCCGCGCGGCACCCAGTTCTCGATCGAGCTGCCGATCCTCCGCGGCAGCGCCCCGGCCGTTCCGGCGTCCGCCCTGGACGTGGCCGGCGCGCCGAGGGACCCGGGCCCGGCGTGAGACCGAGGATGATCCATGGCGGGTGAGCGCATCCTGATCGTCGACGACGAACGGGGGATCCGGGCGACCTTGTCCGGGATCTTCGGCGACGAGGGATACCGCCCGCACGCGGCGGCCACCGGCCAGGAAGCTCTCGCGCGGATCGGCGAAGAGGTGCCGGATCTGGTCGTCCTGGACATCTGGCTGCCGGAGATGGACGGCATCGAGGTGCTGGCCGAGGTCAAGCGCCAGTGGCCGGAGCTGCCGGTGATCATGATGTCGGGCCACGGCACGATCGAGACCGCCGTGAAGGCCACCAAGCTCGGCGCGTACGACTTCGTCGAGAAGCCGCTGTCCCTCGAGAAGACGCTCCTGGTCGTCGAGCGTGCCCTCGAGCACGCCCGGCTCGAGCGGGAGAACCGCCAGCTCCGCGAGCGCATCGAGCGGGCGCACGAGATCATCGGCACCAGCCCGGCGATCGTCGAGCACCGCCGCCAGATCGCCATGGCCGCCCCGACGAACGGCCGCGTGCTGGTCTTCGGCGAGAACGGATCGGGCAAGGAGCTCGTCGCCCGCGCCATCCATCTGCTCTCGGCCCGGCGGGACCAGCCCTTCGTGGAGGTGAACTGCGCGGCCATCCCCGACGAGCTGATCGAATCCGAGCTGTTCGGCCACGAGAAGGGCGCCTTCACGGGCGCGATGGCGCGGCGGCGGGGGAAGTTCGAGCTCGCCACGGGTGGCACCCTGTTCCTCGACGAGATCGGCGACATGTCGCTGAAGACGCAGGCCAAGGTGCTGCGGGCCCTGGAGGAGCAGACCGTGGAGCGGATCGGCGGGCACGAGCCGATCCGGGTCGACGTGCGCGTCATCGCGGCCTCGAACCAGGCGCTCCCGGAGCTGATCGGCCAGGGGCGCTTCCGCGAGGACCTCTTCTATCGGCTGAACGTCATTCCGATCGAGGTGCCGCCGCTCCGGCGCCGCCGTGAGGACATCCCGCTCCTCGTCGAGCACTTCCTGAAGACGTTCTCGGCGGAGTACGGGAAGCGGCCCAAGGCCCTTTCGGGCGAGGCGCTGGGCTCCTTCATGGTCTACGACTGGCCCGGCAACGTGCGCGAGCTCAGGAACATGGTCGAGCGACTCGTCATCATGACGCCCGGCGACGTCATCACGCCCGACGATCTCCCCCCGCCGCTCCGGGCTCGCGAGACCGTGGCCGTGCCGGCGGAGGCGGGGCTCCAGAACCTGCGCGAGGCGCGCGACGCGTTCGAGCGGGCGTACATCCTGGGGGAGCTCAGGATCCACGACTGGAACATCACGCGCACCGCGCAGGCGCTCGGCATCGGGCGCGTGAACCTGTGGCGCAAGCTCAAGGCCTACGGCATCGTGGTGCCCCGGAAGGGCGAGGAGGCCGGCCGGCCCGATGCCTGAGACCCGCTGGCCCGCCGCCCTCGGGCGCCGCGGGATCGTCGCCTCTCCGCATCCCCTCGCCACCGTCGCCGGGCTCGAGGTGCTCCAGCAGGGCGGCACTGCGGTCGATGCCGCCGTGGCCGCCGGCGCGACCCTGGCGGTCGTGTACCCGCACATGACCGGGCTCGGCGGGGACAGCTTCTGGCTCTGCTGGGACGCGCGGGCCGGTCGGCTCGGGGCGCTCCAAGCGGCGGGCGCGGCCGCGGCGGCCGCCACGCCTGACCTCTATCGCCAGCGCGGCCTCACCGAGATCCCCGCTCGCGGGCCGCTGGCGGCGCTCACAGTGCCCGGCGCCGTCGATGGGCTGTGGACGGCTCATCGGTTCAGCCTGGAGCAGCTCGGGTCGACGCTCCCCTGGGGAGACCTCCTCCAGGCGGCGATCCGGCACGCGGCGGACGGCATTCCCGTCTCGCCATGCCAGGCGCGCGTGACGGGGGGGGCGGCCGATCTCCTCGCCGCCCGCGAGCCGGCGTTCGCCCCGTTTCGCGCCACGTACCTCGACG
>DATAFX010000057.1:0-6734 GCA_036257195.1 Candidatus Methylomirabilota bacterium
CGTACCTGCCGCTGCTCAGTCCGATCCGGATGAACGTGCCGAAGCGCTTCTCCCCGCCGGGCGCGGAGTTCTGGTTCGGGACGGATCACCTCGGGCGGGACGTGTTCAGCCGCGTCGTCCACGGCGCAGCGTTCAGCCTCACGATCGGCGGTCTGACCATCCTGCTGGCCGGGGTGCCGGGGGTCCTGGTCGGGATCGTCGGCGCAGCGGCGCCGGCCCGCCTCGCTGGACTCCTCATGCGCGTCCTCGACGTCCTGATGTCCTTCCCGGCGCTCCTCCTCGCGGTGGCGGTGGGCGCCGCGCTGGGGACCGGGGGCCGGAGCATCGTCATCGCGCTCGCGGTCGTCTACTTCCCCCGCATCGCCCGGATGACCCGGGGCATCGCCCTGTCCGTGATGACGCAGGAGTACGTCACGGCATCGCGTGCCCTCGGCACCTCGGTACAGCGCCTCCTCCTGAGGACGGTCGTGCCGAACTGCCTGTCGGTGGTGATCGTGCAGTGCAGCCTCTACTTCGCCGAGGTCCTCCTCGCCGAGGCGGCGCTCTCCTTCCTGGGGCTCGGGGAGGCCCCGCCGCGACCCACGTGGGGCAACATGCTCTACGAGGCGCAGAAGAACATGCGGAACGCGCCCTGGCTCGCGATCTTCCCGGGCGCCGCGATCGCGGTGTCGGTCTTCGGGCTGAACCTCTTCGGCGACGCCGTCCGCGACGCGATGGACCCGCGGCTCCGGACCTGACGCAGGGCGGTGGCGATCGGCCCGCCCGCGTGACGTTCGCCGATGTCCGGGAAGCCCTGGCGCTGGCGTCCACACCGCGACGACGCTCACCGCTCTCCACCGGCTGCGTTCGCGCGGACTGCGCCGCTCACTCGTTCTGGTCGCCTGGTGGAACGCCCCCGGGCTGCGCGTGACCCGCGACCGCGCGGCCCGAGATGTCGTCGGCGCCGTAGGCTACTGGCAGCTCGGCTGGCACCGGCGCTACTTCGCAAGAGGCGCCGTGCGGCTGGAGCGAGCGGGACAGCTGTGGGTGGCCCCCCACGACCGCCGGGGTGTGACGGAACAGGCGCCGCGCCCGAAGCGACGCGGGGTCCGGGGGCGAAAGTCCGCTAGGGGCGGATCGTCCGCTCGGCCGAGCGCAGGGTCTCGCTGACCTGCGCCTTGCCGTGGTCGAGCATCTCCTCGGCCCGGCGAATGGGAACGGCCGCGCGGTCGAAGGCCCGCTCGGCCGTCTCCTCGACGGCGTGGAGCCGATCGGCCGCTCCGACCCGCACCAGCCGCGTCTGTTCATCGAGATAGGCCTGGATGTCGTCCCGGAAGAACCACACGAGCAAGCCCCCTGTCACGACGCCCGCGAGAAAGCCTCTCACCATCGTCCTCCCTCCTGATCGTTCAGGGCCATCGTCCCGGAGGGATCACGGTAGCACAGGCCTCGCCCACGCGGGGGAGCCGGGGGCCCGGTCAGGCGGGTCGCGCCGGCCGCGGGGTGAGCCCGCTCTCGGAGGCGAGGCGCCGAGCACGCGCGCGGGCGCGCCGGAGGGCGTCGGCGACCCGGATGGCGAAGAGGAGCGTGAGCCACCCGGCGTAGTAGTACGGCCCCTGCACGCCGACCTTGGCGAGCCAGAGGTAGTGCAGCACTCCCAGGATGGCGACCAGGTAGACGAGCCGGTGGAGTCGCCGCCAGGCGACCGCGCCCAGCCGCCGCACCATCCCGGCGGTCGAGGTCGCCGTCAGGGGCACCAGAAGGAGGAGTGCCGTGAAGCCGACGGTGACGTACGGGCGCTTCACGATGTCGGTCGCCATCGTGGGCCAGTCGAAGAAGTGGTCGACGACCAGCCACACCGAGAAGTGGAGCACCGCGTAGCTGAAGGCGAACAGCCCGAGCAGGCGCCTGAGCGTCACGGGCCACGACAGGCCGAAGAGGATGCGGAGCGGCGTCATCGTCAGAGAGAGGAGCAGGATCCGGAGTGTCCAGTCGCCGAGCGTGTCCGTGGCGACATCGATGGGATTCGTAACGAGCGGATCCGTAAGGAGCCGCCACGCGAGGGCCACGAGCGGGGTGACGCACCCCGCCCACACGAGGGTCTTGAGCCCGATGCGCTGGCGACGCGTCACGTCGCGCCCCGTCTCGGCCCGGCCGGCCTCACGCCTTCGATCCGGGCCATCCCGCCTCCTCCGCCGCTCTCAGTACTGCTTCTTGAGGTCCATCCCGCTGTAGAGCGACGCGACCTGGTCGTAGCCGTTGAACATGAGGGTCTTCCGGCGTCGGAACTCGCCGATCCGGCGCTCGGTGGCCTGGCTCCACCGCGGGTGGTCGACGTTCGGGTTGACGTTCGAGTAGAAGCCGTACTCGTTCGCCGCGGCCTTGTTCCAGCTCGTCTTCGGTTCGTCGGCGACGAGCCGGATCCGTACGAGCGACTTGGCGCTCTTGAACCCGTACTTCCAGGGCACCACGACGCGGATGGGCGCACCGTTCTGGTTCGGCAGCACGTGGCCGTACATCCCCACCGTCAGCAGCGTCAACGGGTGCATCGCCTCGTCGAGCCGGAGTCCCTCCACGTACGGCCAGTCCAGCGCGCCCCCGAAGAAGCTCGGCTTCGTGCCCGGCATCTGCTCGGGATCCACGAGGGTCTGAAACTCCACGTACTTGGCGGCCCCGGTGGGCTCGACCCGCTTCAAGAGCGCTGAGAGCGGGTAGCCGATCCACGGGATGACCATCGACCACCCCTCGACGCAGCGGAGCGCGTAAACGCGCTCCTCCAGCGGCGCCAGCCGCAGGATCTCATCGATGTCGAACTTCCTGGGTTTCTGGCACAGCCCGCCGACGTCCACCGACCACGGTCGGGTCCGGAGCGTGTGGGCATTGAGCGCCGGATCGGACTTGTCGGTGCCGAACTCGTAGAAGTTGTTGTAGGTCGTGGCGTTGTCCCAGGGCGTCGGCGGGTCGGTCAGGCTCAGCGCCTGGCTGCGGGTCGCGACGAGGGGCTGGCCCTTCACCGCCGGCTTGAGGGCGGCCTCCGTCGGGGCGTCGCACCCCCCCACGAGAGCGGCGGCGGCCGTGCCCGCCATGAAGGCTCGCCGGTCGAGGTACACCCTCCGCGGGGTGATCTCCGACGCTCGCGGCTCGTGCGGCCCTGGGATGCGGATCAGCATGGTGGCTCCTCCTGACCTAGACTACGCCCCCCGCCCGCAAGCGGTCGTACTCGGTCCGCTCGAGCCCGAGCCGGCCGAGGTAGATCTCCTCGTTGTGCGCGCCGGGCCCCCGGACGCCGGCGTGCCGGATCGCGCCGGGGGTGCCCGTCAGGCGCGGCACGACGCCCGGCATGTGGACGGTCCCGAGACCGGGCTCCGGCACCGCGACGATGTTCTCGCGCGCCTTCACCTGCGGGTCCGCGAAGAGATCCCGCACCGAGTTCACCAGTGAGCACGGCACCTCTGCCGCGTCGAGGGTGGCCAGGGCCTCGGCAGCGTCTTGGCGGCCCACCCACGCCTGGACGAGCCCGTCCAGCTCGGCACGCGCGGCGAGCCGCTCTCGCACTCCAGGAAACCGCTTCACGAGGTCGGGCGTTCCCATGGCTTGTGTCAACCGTGTGAACATTCGGTCGTTCGTGCACGCCACCGCAACCCAGCGCCCATCGCGGCTCTGGTAGTGGTTGTGGGGCGCCGCGCTCTCGGCGGCCGAGCCGATGCGCTCCCGGACGTACCCGAGGGCCCCGAACACCGGGATCGCGTCGTCGAGTATCCGGACGATCGGCTCGTAGAGCCCGAGGTCCACGACCTGCCCCTCGCCCGTCCGCTCCCGCGCCCTGAGCGCGATCAGAGCCCCCAGGGCGCCCATGAGCCCCGCCAGGTAGTCAGGCACGGTCGGGGTGCCCGGGGTCACCGGGGGGCGGTCCGGGTACCCAGACAGGTATGAGATGCCGCCGACCGCCGCCGCGATGCGCCCGAAGCCCGGCCGCTCACGGTACGGCCCCGTCTGACCGAATGCCGAGATCCGGACCATCACGAGCCCCGGGTTCTCGGCACGGAGGGCCTCGTACCCGAGCCCCCACCGCTCGAGGGTCCCCGGCCGGAAGTTCTCTGCGACGACGTCGACCCCTCGGCACAGCCGGCGGATCAGCGCCTGCCCGTCGGGGTCCCGGAGGTTGCAGGTGACCGACTTCTTGTTGCGGGCGTCGGACAGCCACCAGAGCGACACCCCGTCGGCCTGCCGGCCGAGACGGCGGAGGTCGTCCCCCACCCCGGGCTGCTCGACCTTGATCACCTCGGCGCCGAACTCTCCGAGGAGCGTGGCGCACATCGGCGCTGCGATGAACGTGGCGAGGTCCAGGACGACGAGGCCGTCAAGCGCGCCCACGGGGTCAGGCCTTGACTTTGACTTCCACCCAGGCGGCCAGGATCGGCTGGCGGGCCCCACCAAAGGCGGCGGCGCGTGGGTGCCTCGAAGTCAAAGTCAAGGCCTGACCCCTCACCGCAGGGCCTCGAGAACCTCGGCGACGACCTCGAAGCGCCCGAAGGACGGCATCAGGTAGGCGCCGGCGTGCCGTCGGCGCACCTCGGCGAGGATCGCCTGCGCCGTCTCGACGCCGACCCGGAGCGCGTGGTCGCCCGCGTCGCGAAGCCGCGCGCGAATGGCGTCGGGCACCGTGATGCCCGGTACCTCGTTGTGCAGGAACTCGGCGTGGCGGAACGAGTGGAGCGGCAGGATCCCGATCACCATCGGCACCGGAACGGCGCCGAGTCGCCCCAGGAACGCGTCGAGCCCCTCGAGATCGTAGACCGGCTGCGTCTGGGCCCACATGGCGCCGGCGGCCACCTTGGCGTGCAGCCGGTCGATCTCCCGCGCGGCGTCGGCCGCCCCCGGGTCGACGGCGACGCCGATCCCGAATGCGGTCGGCTCGCCGATCGAGTTGCCCGACGCGTCGACGCCCCGGTTCATGCCCGCGACGATCCGGACCAGTCCGATGGCGTCGACGTCGAAGACCGCGGTGGCGTTGACGTAGTCGCCGGCCCGCGGCGGGTCCCCGGTCATCGCCAGGATGTTCCGGACCCCCAGCGCGTGCGCGCCGAGGAGATCCCCCTGGATGCCCATGAGGTTCCGGTCGCGGCAGGTGAAGTGCATGCTGATGTCGAGGCCCGTCGCCTCGCGGACCAGGAGCGCGGTGGGCAGGACCGCCATCCGGACGCGCCCGAGCGAGCCGTCGTTGATGTCGACGACGTCGACACCCCGCTCGGCGAGGAGCTTCGCCCCCTGCACCAGCTTCTCGATGTTGTGACCCCGCGGGGGATCCAGCTCGACCGTGACCAGGAACTCTCCGGCGCGGAGCCGCGAGAGGAGTCGCGACGGCTCCGCGGTGACCCCGATGGCGGGCACCTCCTCCCGCTCGGGAGCGAGCGACGGCGCGACCGACACCGCCCGCCCCGGCCGACCCGTCCCGCTGGCGTGGCGGTCCACGACCTCGCGCATCGCGCGGATGTGGGCCGGGGTTGTCCCACAGCAGCCGCCGACGATCCGCGCTCCGGACTCGAGCATGCGGGAGGCATAGTCGGCCATGTATGCGGGCGACGAGAGATAGATCAGCCGCTCCCCGTGGCGGCTCGGGAGCCCGGCGTTCGGCCTGATCGACACCCAGACCTGGGGCGCGGCTTGGTGGAGGAGAACCCCCACGTCGTAGAGCGCGCTCGAGCCCACCCCGCAATTGGCGCCGATGACCTGCACCGGCATCGAGGTCAGCTCTCGGGCCACCTCGGTCGGGGCCTGGCCGAGGAACGTGACCCGCTCGTCGTTGAACGCCATCTGGGCCACGACGGGAAGGTCGGCGGAGACGGCGCGGATCGCGGTCACGGCCAGCCGAAGCTCTCGGAGGTCCGAGAAGGTCTCGGCGACGAAGCCGTCCACCCCGCCCTCGAGCAATCCCTCGGCCTGCTCGCGGAAGGCGGCCGCCGCCTCCGCCTCGCCGATCGTCCCGAGCGGCAGGAGGTACTTTCCGAGCGGTCCGATGGAGCCCAGCACGAGCACGTCTTTGCCCATCGTCTCGCGGACGTCACGGGCCAGCCGGGCCCCCGCCCGGTTGATCTCGCGCACGCGGCTCTCGAGACCGTGCACGGCGAGCTTGAAGCGGTTGGCGCCGAACGTGTTGGTCTCGAGGAGGTCGGCGCCGGCGGCCACGTACTCGCGGTGGATCGACTGGACGGTCTTCGGGTCGTTGAGGTTCAGTACGTCGAAGCACGCGTCCAATGGGACGCCACGGGCGTAGAGCATGGTGCCCATGGCCCCGTCGGCAAGGAGGGGCCCGTGCTGGAGGCGCCGGGCGAGGGCCCCGGAGCTCGTCTCGCTAGACATGGCCTGCCGCCCCGAGGGCGCGCGGTCTAGACATCTCCCTCCCGGCGCTCGCCGACGCCAGCGGGCATGTCCAGGGGTGGACTGGAGGATCCCGCCCGGCGGGCGCTCCGCTCCCGCTCGCGGAGGTGGCGGACGATCCGGGCGACCACCGCGTCGACCGACATGTGAGTAGTGTCGAGCGCCAGATGCGCGCGACGGTAGGAATCCTGCCGGACACGGTAGAGGGCGGCGGCGTCCTCGGCCGAGCGGCTCGCCAGCATGGGCCGACCACCCACCCGGTTCGCCCGGGCGTAGGCCGACTCGAAGTCGGCGGCGAGCCAGACGACCGTCCCCAGCTGGAGCAGGCGGTCCATGACCCCCGGCTCGCAGGGAAAGCCCCCGCCAGTGGCCACGAC
>DATAFX010000065.1:0-19699 GCA_036257195.1 Candidatus Methylomirabilota bacterium
CCACCGGCTAGCCTTCCGCCACCGGCCCAGCACGAGGCCGGGCTCCCACGGCCTTTCCGAATCTTCACTGATGCGGGGCGCTGGGCGTCCGTCCGCGCCTCGCGTGGGAGCGACCTCCATGGCACACGGCCGGACACGGAGCCGGATGGCTCCACCCGATTCACTTCACCTCTGTGACGAGCCTGGTATCGAAGACGGGGCCGACCCCCGGGTGTTCTTCCGGAGGGGCAACCGGCCCTTGAGTCACAAGTCCAAGCGGCTCTGCGGGGCTGTCCACCGGACGCTCTCGCTCTGTCTCTCGTCGATGCTGAATGACGGGACGGTGCGAAGCCTCGGGGTCGAATCCGTGGAGCCGGCGCCGAACCCCGGGTGGCTTCTCGTGGTCCTGCGGGCCGATCGGCCGCTCGATCCCTGGGAGTGCGAGCGTGCGCTTCGGGTCCTCGACTCGAGGCGGGGCGCCCTGCGGGCCGAGATCGCATCCGCGGTGAATCGGCGGCGAGTTCCTGACCTGACGTTCCGGGTACTCGGCCCGGGGGAGGCACGCTCATGATGGGGGCGCACCCTCTCCAGACGTGGCTCGCGGGTCCCCTCGACGCCGCCGCCCGGGCCGCCATCGATCGGCTCGTGGCGACGGAGGAAGTCCACGCCGTCGCGATCATGCCCGACGCACACCTCGCCGAGGAGGTGTGCGTCGGGACGGTCGTGGCGACACGCTCCACGCTCTTCCCCGCGGCGATCGGCGGTGACATCGGGTGTGGCGTCCTTGCCCGCGGGTTCGACGGGGACGCCTCCGTCCTCCGAGATGAGCGGGCGGCCGCCCGGATCATGGCCGGGCTGTACGGGACGGTTCCTGCGGCACAGCACGCTCGCCCCCAGGCGCTTCCCGTGTCTCTGGCCGGCGTCAGCCCCCGCGACCCTCGGCTCGCCTCCCTGCTGGAGCGCGACGGGCGCGTTCAGCTCGGCACGCTCGGCCGCGGCAACCACTTCCTCGAGCTCCAGCAATCGGAAGACAACGGACAGTTGTGGGCGGCGGTACACAGCGGGTCTCGCGCGTTCGGACAGGCGGTCCTGGACGCCCACCTGCCGAAGACCGCCGTCACGGGAACCGGCCTCCACTGCCTCGATGCGTCCACCGACGACGGCGAAGCCTACCTGGCCGACATGGCACTGGCCCTCACGTACGCGGACGCGAACCGACGGGCCATGATCGAGGCGGTGACCGCCCTCGTGGGCTCGGTCCTCGGCATGACGCCCGACCCGGCCAGCGAGATCTCCTGCGTCCACAACTTCGTCCGGCGCGAGCGCCACTGCGGCGAGGCACTCTGGGTGCACCGGAAGGGCGCCATCTCGGCCCGAGCCGGGGAGCCGGGCATCGTGCCCGGGTCTATGGGGACACCCACGTTCCACGTCGAGGGCCGCGGGTGCGAGCGGTCTCTCTCTTCCAGCTCTCATGGAGCCGGACGCGCCATGACCCGCTCCCAAGCCCGCCGGCGCATCGGGGTGGGCGAACTGCGCCGGCAGCTGCGCGGCGTGTGGTACGACGAGCGCCGGGCGGACGCGTTGCGGGACGAGGCGCCCGGGGCGTACAAGGACATCGGCCGGGTGATGCGCGCACAGTCCGAGCTGACGCGGATCGTCCGCCGCCTTCGGCCGGTGCTGAGCTACAAGGGAGCCGGGCCGTGACGAGCGGAGGAGGACAGCCATGACCATCCGGTTCGGGTTCTCGCTGACGGGCCGTGGAGCGCTGGCGGACCGAGAGGCGATCACCGCGCTCGCGCAGCGTGCCGACGCGCTCGGCTACGACTCGGTCTTCGTCACCGACCGCATGCTCATCCCGGTGACCGCCACGGCGTCCTATCCTTACTCACCCACGGGGGCCTTCCCACTGGGCCCGGACGAGCCGTGGCTCGAGGCCCTGACGGCGGTGACCTACCTCGCGACCGTCACCCGGCGGATCCAGGTCGGCACGAGCGTCCTCGTGATCCCCTACCGGAATCCCGTCTTCACCGCGCGGGCCTTGGCCACCGCCGACTACCTCTCAGGCGGGCGCGTGATCCTCGGGGCCGGCATCGGCTGGTGGCGGGAGGAGTTCCAAACGCTCGGCGTGCCCTTCGAGGACCGGGCCGCCCGCACCGTCGAGGCGCTCCGGCTCATGCGGGAGATCTGGACCCGTCCCCGCATCGAGTTCGAGGGTCGTTTCTGGCAAGTGCGTGAGGCAGGCGGCACGCGGCCCTATCCGGTCCAGCAGCCGCACATCCCGATCTGGATCGGCGGGCACAGCGACGCCGCGCTCCGGCGGGTGGTGGAGATCGCCGACGGCTGGCATCCGCTAGGGCTCCGCCCGCCCGTCCGACTCGACCCCGACGAGCTGGCGGGCCGTGCCCAGCGGCTCGCCGAGTTCGCGCACCAGGCCCGCCGTGATCCGGCGGACATCGTCATCGCCTTCAAGGCCCCCTTCGGGTTCCGGAAGGGGGCCGGGCGCGACCGCACGCCGCTCAGCGGATCGCCCGCCCAGCTGGTCGAGGACCTCCAGGCCTACGTCGCCGTCGGCGTCCGGCACTTCGTGCTGGATTTCACCGTGCCGACCCCGCCCGAAATGCTGGAGGCCATGGAGCGATTCGCGACGGACGTCCGCCCCCACGTCCACAAGGCATGATGACTCGCCGCCCCGGCCGCGGCGCCGGGCAGGCGAAACGGCGCGCGAGCGATCAGACCAGCTCGGCGAAGATCGCGTCCGACACCAGGACGCCGCGATCCGTGAGGGCGAGGCGCCCGTCGCGGACGGTCGCGATCCCCGCCGCCTCGTAGCGGGCGAGGACCGCCCCTGGCCCGTCCGGGACCCCGGCGAGGTGGCGCTCGAGCCACTGCACCGGAATCCCCTCCGCGAGACGGAGCCCGAGAACGATGCGCTCGGCCGCGACCTGTCGCTCGGACAGCCGCTCCCAGCCGTTGATCACCCAGCGACCGGCGAGCGCGCCGGCGCGCCAGCGGGGCTCGGAGCGTTGCGTCCAGTAGCGGACCGCGCCGAGCGCGCCATGGGCGCCCGGACCGAGCCCGATGTACTCCTCGCGCCGCCAGTAGCCGAGGTTGTGCCGGGAGCGCCGCCCCGGCCGCGCGAAGTTCGAGATCTCGTACCGCGCGAGGCCGGCGCGCGTCGCACGCTCGACCAGCACCTCGAAGAACGCGACCTGGAGGTCCTCCTCCGGCAGACCGGGCGGTGGCCGCCGCCCGAAGGGGGTGGCGGGCTCGAGCGTGAGGGCGTAGGCGGAGAGGTGGTCGGGGCCCCAGGCGAGCGCCTGGTCCAGGGTCCCCACCCAGGCGGCCAGGTCCTGGCCGGGGCATCCGTAGAGGAGATCGACGCTGACGTCCTCGAACCCCGCCGCCCGCGCCGCGCGATAGGCGGCCTCCGCGTCGGCCGCGGAGTGCGTTCGGCCGAGGCGCCGGAGGAGCGCGTCGTCGAGGGCCTGGACGCCGAGCGACAGCCGGGTCACCCCGGCGGCGCGGAAGGCGCGGAGGCGGTCGACGTCGAGCCCCTCCGGGTTCGCCTCGAGCGTGACCTCCGCGTCGGGGCCGAGCCCGAGACCCTGCCGGGCGTCGGCCAGCACGGCCGCGACCGCCTCGGGCGGAAGGAGAGAGGGCGTGCCGCCACCGAGGAACAGGCTCTCCGCGGGGACCCGGCCCGCCCAGGGGAGCCCAGCATAGCGCCCGAGCTCGGCGCGGAGGCCGGCGACAAAGGGGGCGATCCGGTCCTCGCGGTGGATCGCCACGTTGAAGTCGCAGTACGGGCACTTGGTCCGGCAGTACGGGCAGTGGACGTAGATGCCGAACCGCTCGCCGCTCGGTCCCGCCAGGAGCTCGGCCTCCGGGAAGGGTCCGGGCCCCGGCGGCGCTAGTAGATGAGCTTGCCCAGCCGGCTCCACCTGACGTGCCCCCACGGTGGCCCGGACCGGTCCGAATCCCAGGACCAGTAGATCAGGAAAGCCTTCCCCTTGATCTTGTCCCGCTTCACGAAGCCCCAGTAGCGGCTGTCCTGGCTGTTGTTCCGGTTGTCGCCCATCACGAAGTAGGAGTCCGCCGGCACCTTGACCGACGTGCTCTCGCTGACGCCGAAGCGCTCCTCCCACTTTCCCCACGGGTCGTCGATGGGCCGGCAGGTGGGCTCCGGCGGGACGCAGTTCACGTAGATCTTCTGGTCCTTGATGTGGAGGTCCTCGCCGCCGACCGCGATGATCCGCTTAATGAAGTCCCGCGACTCGTCCACCGGATACTTGAACACGATCACGTCCCCCCGCGCGGGGTCTCGGAGGCGGAAGACGAAGTCGCCCCAGCCGAACCGCTGGTAGATGAACTTGTTGACCAGGATGTGATCGCCGACGAGCAGGGTCGGGATCATGGAGCCGGACGGGATCTTGAAGGCCTGGACGACGAACGTCCGGATGAGGAGGGCGAGCAGCACCGCGACGAGGATCGCCTCGGTGTACTCGCGGAGAACGGACTTCCTCCGCACCTTTACCATCTCCTGGGGCACGTCCTCCGGCGACGTGTGATTGACGGGCTGCGTCATCGCGCCGCGCCTCAGGACCGGAGCACCGAGAGGAAGGCCTCCTGGGGGATCTCCACGCGACCGAGCTGCTTCATCCGCTTCTTGCCTTCCTTCTGGCGCTCGAGCAGCTTGCGCTTGCGGGTGATGTCGCCGCCGTAGCACTTGGCCGTGACGTTCTTGCGGAGCGGCCGCACTGTCTCCCGCGCGATGACGCGGCTGCCGATCGCCGCCTGGATCACGACTTCGAACATCTGGCGCGGGATGACGCCCTTGAGCTTCTCGGCCAGCGCCTTGCCCCGCTCGTGCGCCTTGTCCCGGTGGACGATTAGGGACAGCGCGTCCACCGGGTCGCCGTTCAGGAGGATGTCGAGCTTGACCAGCTCGGACGGCCGGAACTCCAGGAAGTCGTAGTCGAACGACGCATAGCCGCGCGACAGGGACTTCAACCGGTCGTAGAAGTCCACGATGATCTCGGCGAGCGGGAAGTCGAACGTCAGGTGGACGCGCTTGCCGATGTGCTCGACCGAGCGATGCTCGCCGCGCGCCTCCTGGGCCAGCTTGTAGATGCCGCCCATGAACTCGGTAGGGACGAAGATCGACCCCCGGACGTAGGGTTCTGTCATCGTGGCGATGTCGCCGACCGGCGGGAGCTTGGCCGGGTTGTCGATCTCGACCGTCTCCCCCTGCACCGTCTCGATCCGGTAACGGACTGACGGCGCGGTGGCGATCAGCGCGAGGCCGAACTCCCGCTCGAGGCGCTCCTGGATGATCTCCATGTGGAGGAGCCCCAGGAACCCGCACCGAAAGCCGAAGCCGAGCGCGATCGAGGACTCCGGCTCGAAGGTGAACGCCGAATCGTTAAGCCGGAGCTTCTCCAGCGCGTCCCGGAGAGCCTGGTACTCCGTGTCCTCCACCGGATAGAGCCCGGAGAAGACCATGGGCTTCGCCTCGCGGAACCCCGGAAGCGGCACGGCGGTGGGATTGGCCGCCTCGGTGATCGTCTCCCCGATCCGCGAGTCGGCGACCCGCTTGATCCCCGCCGTCAGGAAGCCGACTTGGCCGGCGGTGAGCTCGTCCACCTGCACCAGCTGCGGCGTGAAGACGCCCACCTGCTGGACCTCGAAGGCCTTCCCGTTCGACATGAGCAGGATCTTCGTCCCGGGGGCCACGCGGCCGTCGATCACGCGCACGTAGATGACGACCCCCTGGTAGGGGTCGTAGTACGAGTCGAACACCAGCGCCTTGAGCGGCGCGGCGGGGTCTCCCGTCGGCGGGGGAATGCGCCGGACGATGGCCTCGAGCACGTCGGGGACGCCGGTGCCTGCCTTGGCGCTGATCGGGACGGGCTCGTCCGGCCCGAACCCGAGGAGGTCGACGAGCTGCTGCGTCGCGCCGTCCACGTCGGCCTGCGGAAGGTCGATCTTGTTGAGCACGGGGACGAGCGTGAGGTTCGAGTCGAACGCCAAGTAGAAGTTCGCGAGGGTCTGCGCCTCGACTCCCTGGGCGGCGTCGACCACGAGGATGGCGCCCTCACACGCGGCGAGACTTCGCGAGACCTCGTACGAGAAATCAACGTGCCCGGGCGTGTCGATCAGGTTCAGCGTGTAGGTCTGGCCGTCACGCGCTTGGTAGAGCAGTCGCACCGTGTGGGCCTTGATGGTGATCCCGCGCTCACGCTCGAGGTCCATCGAGTCCAGCACCTGGTCGACGGCCTTGCGCGGGTCCATCGTTCCGGTGAGCTCGAGCAGCCGGTCCGCCAGCGTGGACTTCCCGTGGTCGATGTGGGCGATGATCGAGAAGTTGCGGATCCGCTCGAGGTCGCTCATGACTGGCCCATTGAACTCATCGGGACGCGTGCCGCTCCACCAGCGCCTCGGCGGCCAGATGCAGCTGGTCGACGTCCGCCGCCGTTTCCGCCTCCACGTAGACGCGAAGCACGGGCTCCGTCCCAGACGGCCGGATCAGCACCCACGCCCCGTCGCCGAGCCAGTACTTTCGCCCGTCCAGCGCCTCCCGGCGGGTCACCGGCCGGGGGCCGATCCGCTCCGGGGGCACCGCGTCCAACCGAGCCACCAGGGCCCGGCCCCGGTCCGGGGACAGGGTGTAGTCGCGGCGCCGGTAGGCCGCGGCGCCGATCTCGGTTTCCATATCCCGCAGGAGCGCCTCGAGGGAGCCGCCGGAAGCCACGACCGCTTCCAGGACGAGCAGCGCCGACAAGAGGCCATCGCGCTCGGGCAGGTGGTCCCGGAAGCCCATTCCGCCCGATTCCTCGCCACCGATCAGGATATCACGGGTCCGCATGAGGCCCGCGATGTGCTTGAAACCGATGGGCGTGACGTGGAGCGTGAGCCCGAGGCGCGCGCACAGCCGATCGACCTGAACGCCCATGGCGAAGCCCTTGGCGACGTCGCCGCGCCACCCGCGGACCTGCACCAGGTGGCGCACGAGCAAGGTGAGTACCTCGTGCGGGGTGACGTAGCGTCCGTCACTCGTCAGCGCGCCAAGCCGGTCGCCGTCGCCGTCCATGGCGAGCCCGAGGTCGGCCCCGCTCGTCCGGACCTCGGCCGCGAGCTGATCGAGGTGCGGCGGGATCGGCTCGGGATGGAGTCCCCCGAAGAGCGGGTCCGGCGCGCCGTGGAGGGTCCGGACCTCGCCCCACTCGGGCGGCACCAGCGCCGCCAGCAGGCCGTTCGTCGACCCGTGGAGCGCATCGCCGACGATGCGGAGGGGCCGCGGCGGTCGCCGGTCGACGGCGACGCGGCTCCGCAAGCGCTCGAGATACGCGGGCAGGAGGTCGACGGTCTCCACACGCCCCCCGCCGGCCGGCCCGCGGCGAGGTGGGGTCCGGCCAAGGACCGCCTCGACGCGCCCGGTGAACTCCGGGGTCGCGGAGCCGCCGAACGGGCCCTTGAGCTTGATGCCGTTGAACCGGGCCGGGTTGTGGCTCGCCGTCACGACGAGGCCGCCGGCCGCCCCGTGGACGGTGACGCTGTAGGACACGACCGGGGTCGGCACCGGCCGATCGGCCAGCATGACCCGCCAGCCGTTCGCCGCGAGGATGTCCGCCGCGAGGTGGGCGATCGCGCGCGAGTTGAAGCGAGTGTCGTAGCCGACCACCAGCGCCTGCGCGTGACCGCCCGCCTCGTCCGCCCACGCGGCCGCGGCGGCCTGGACGACCGCCGCCGCGTTCGCGTCGGTGAAGTCGTCCGCAATGACGCCGCGCCACCCGTCCGTTCCGAACCGGATGGCCGGAGCCTGTCTCTCCGGCAGCACTCAGGGGTCCCCGGCGAGGCGCGAGTAGTCGCCGAGGCGGGTCCGGTCGCCCAGAACGGCGCCCGGCGTGACGCGGGCGTGGGCACCGATCGAGACGGCCCGCCCGATGAGACATCCCGTGAGCCGTGCAGCCGCGCCGACCTCGACCTCCTCCCACAGTACCGCCGTGTCAAGCTGGGCTCCCGCCCCGACCCGGCACTGGGCGCCGAGGACGACGCTCGGGCCCAGCGACGCTCCCGCCTCGACGTGGCATCCGGCGCCGATCACCACGGGCCCCCGAATCCGCGCCGACGGGGCGATGGTCGCCGTCGCGTGAACCCACCCGTCAGGACCCTCGGACCCATCCGGCACCACGTGGGGCCGGAAGCGGCGTGCCAGGAGATCCTGCTGCGTCTGGAAGTACTTGGCCGGCGTGCCGATGTCGACCCAGTAGCCCGGCGAGACGAAGCCATAGAAGGGCACGCCACGCTCGAGAAGCAGCGGGAAGAACTCGCGCTCCATCGAGTATGGTTCTCCCTTTGGGATCCACTCGAGGAGCTCCCGCTCCAAGACGTACACGCCTGCGTTGATGGTGTTCGTCGTGACCTCCTCCCAGCCAGGCTTCTCCAGGAAGCGGCGCACGCGGCCGTCGGGCTCGAGCTCCACGAGACCGTAGGCCGTGGGGTTCTCGACGGGCGTGAGGTAGATCGTCGCCGCCGCTCCGCACGCCTCGTGCGCCCGGAGCATGGTGGTCAAGTCGAGGTCCGTGAGGACGTCCCCGTTCAGGACCACCACACGACCGTCGACGAGGTCGGCGGCGTTTCGCACGCCGCCCGCCGTGCCAAGCGGGTCCCGCTCGACGACGTCCCGGAGCCGGACCGCCCCGAGGCGCTCGCGGGCCATGATCGCCCGGATCGCCTCGGACCGGTGCGAGACCGCCAGGATCACGTCACGCACGCCGTGAGCTCCGAGAAATCCGAGCTGGTAGGAGAGGAACGGCACGTTCAGCAGCGGGACGACAGGCTTTGGCCGCTCGAGGGTCAGAGGCCGGAGCCGGGTGCCCAGGCCACCGGCCAGAATCACGGCCTGGATGCTCACGATCCGTCCACTAGGCGACCTTGGCCTGCCGGGAGTTGATCACACGCACCTGATTGGACGGCCTTCGGCCTGTGGCGGCCCCGGGGCTCAGTGGCGGCCCGGACCCGCCGACGGCGCCCAGTCGGCCGCCTCGCTCACCAGCATCACTGGAATGTCGTCGCGAATGGGATAGGCCTTCCGGCACCCCGGGCAGATGATGCGGCTCTCTTCGAAGAGGAGGTCGCCCTTGCAGGCGGGACAGACCAGGATGGCCTTGAGCTCGTCGTCGATCATCGCGGTGTCTCCCCGGAAGGCCTGGCGGACCGTCCGGCTACGGGTCGAGGGTATGACGGAACCAGTCGATCGTCTGGCGAAGCCCCTCGTCCACGTCGACGCGCGGCTCCCAGCCGAGGAGCGTGCGGGCTCGAGTGATATCGGGCTGCCGGATCTTGGGGTCGTCGACCGGCAGCGGCTGGAAGACGATGGAGCTCGGGCTCCCGGCCAGGCGGGTCACCCGCTTGGCCAGCTCGAGGAGCGTCATTTCCTGCGGATTCCCGAGGTTGACGGGATCGTGGACCGAGGACTCCATCAGGCGCCAGATGCCGTCGACGAGGTCCGACACGTACGTGAAAGACCGCGTCTGGGACCCGTCGCCGTAGACTGTGATCGGATGGCTGCGGAGCGCCTGGCCGATGAAGTTAGGGATCGCCCGCCCGTCCTCACGCCGCATGCGCGGGCCGAACGTGTTGAAGATCCGGACGATGCGCGTATCCAGGCCGTGGTAGCGATGATAGGCCATCGTCATCGCCTCCGCGAAGCGCTTGGCCTCGTCGTACACCCCGCGCGGACCCACGGGGTTCACGTTGCCCCAGTAGTCCTCGCGCTGCGGGTGGACGAGGGGGTCGCCGTAGACTTCTGACGTCGACGCGAGGAGGAACCGGGCTCGCTTGGCCTTGGCGAGCCCGAGTGCCTTGTGGGTGCCGAGCGCCCCCACCTTGAGGGTGGGGATCGGCAGCTGCTGGTAGTCGACAGGGCTCGCCGGGCTCGCGAAGTGCAGCACGTAGTCGATCGGCCCCGCCACGTAGATGTAGTTGGTGACATCGAGCTTGATGAAGCTGAACCGCTCGGAGCGCAACCGGTCGATGTTGTCGCTGGAGCCGGTCGAGAGGTTGTCAAGGCAGAGAACCTCGGCGCCCTTGTCGAGCAGGAACTCGCACAGGTGGGAGCCGATGAATCCCGCCCCCCCGGTCACCAGCACGCGCATGGGCTAGGGTTGCGGCCCTTCGTAACCTTCGATGACGATGAGGTCGATCGTCGAGACGTCCTTGCGCAGCATGATCGCCCGCTGGTATTCGGGTGACTTCCAGCAGTCGACCGCCGCCTGGTAGGACGGAAACTCGACCACTGCGTTGCGGGAGCGGCTGCCGCCTTCGACGCCCTCGAACCGGCCACCGCGAACGAGAAACCGAGCACCGTACTTCCTGAGCGGCTCGGCGTTGGCCGCGACGTAGGCCTTGTATTTCTCCTGATCGGAGATATCGACGCGCACGATCCAGTATCCCTTAGGCATGGACCCCACTCTCTAAGCTGGGAAGACCGGCTTCCGACCGATCGAGTGGTACTCGAATCCGAGCCGGCGCATCCGCTCGGGCTCGTAGATGTTCCGCCCGTCGAAGACGAGCGGGCGCCGCATCACCTGGCGCAGGCGTTCGAGGTTCAGCAGCTTGAACTCGTTCCATTCCGTGACGAGCACGACGGCGTCGGCGCCTTCCGCGGCCTCGTAGGACGACTGGCAGTACTCGACGGCCGCCGGCAGGGTGCGCCGGGCGTTGTCCATGGCGACAGGGTCGTAGACGCGCACCCGGACGCCCGCCTCGACGAGGCGCGCGATCAGCTCGACGCTCCGCGCCTCGCGCATGTCGTCGGTCTTGGGCTTGAAGGCCAGTCCGAGCACCGCGATCACGCGGCTGTCCAGCGGGTCCAGAATCTTCCGGATGATCGCGACCAGCCGCTGCACGCGCTCGCGGTTGACGTCCACCACGGCCCGGAGCGTGCGCAGCTCGTAGCCGAGTGCGGCCGCGGTCTGAATCAGGGCGTCGGTGTCCTTCGGAAAGCACGAGCCCCCGTAGCCCAGACCCGCGTTCAGGAAGGCGGCGCCGATCCGCGGGTCGAGCCCCATCCCCTTCACGACCTGGGTGACGTCGCCCCCGGCGAGCTCGCACAGGTTGGCGATCTCGTTGATGAACGAGATCTTGGCGGCCAAGAAGGCGTTCGACGCGTACTTGATGATCTCGGCCGAGTAGACGTCGGTGATGATCATCGGCCGCTCTAGCGGCGCGTAGAGCTCGAGCAGCGTCATCGCGACCTGCTGGTTGGGCGCGCCGACGACTATCCGGTCGGGACGAAGGGTATCCTCGATCGCCGAGCCCTCGCGCAGGAACTCGGGGTTGGACACGACGTCGAAGTTGACCGGGCGGCGTCGATTCCGCTCGATGATGTTCCGCACCAGGTCCCCGGTGCCGACCGGCACGGTCGACTTGTTCACGATGACCTTGTAGCGGTCCAGCGCCGCGGCGATCCCATGGGCGACCTGCTCGACGGCGGTGAGGTCGGACTCGCCGCTGGCCTTGGGCGGGGTACCGACGGCGATGAAGATGATGTCCGAGTGGCGCACGGCGTCGGTCAGGTCGGTCGTGAATTCGAGCCGGCCGTCGGCGACGTTGCGGGCGACGAGCTCCTCGAGCCCTGGCTCGTAGATCGGCATGCGGCCCGCCCGGAGCCCCTCGATCTTGGCGGCGTCGTTGTCGACGCAGACGACGTCGTTGCCGAGGTCGGCAAACACCGCTCCCGTCACGAGCCCCACGTAGCCGGTCCCGACCACCGCGACGTTCATGCCAGCCGCCTCGCGCCGGGTCTGGCGCCCGGCTTTCTTTTCGGCCCCGCTATGTTACCGAAGCCCTCCCGACGCGGCAAGCAATCGGGATCAGACCCCGGAGAGGCAACACGCACCGCTGGCCAACAGAAGGCTGGGTCTGACCCCAACGGCTAGCCAGCCAGCCGGAGGAGCGTGCCGAGGAGCACGTTGGCCCCGCGCTCGAGCGCCGGCCAGTCCGTCCACTCGTCCGGCCGGTGGCTCCGGCCACCCTGGCTCGGGACGAAGATCATCCCGGCGTCCGTCACCGCGGCCAGCACCTGGGCGTCGTGGCCGGCGCCGGAAGGCATGCGCCGCGTGGAGAGCCCGAGGCCCCCTGCGGTCGTCTCGATTTCCGCCTGGATCCGCGGAGACATCCGGACGGGCTCCGCCCGCATGAGGTGGGCCACCTCGAGGACGAGCCCGCGCCGTCGCGCCACGCGCCGCGCGGCCTGGAGGGTGCGCGTCGCCAGGCGCTCGAGGAGCGCTGGATCCGGATCACGGAGCTCCTGCAGAAGGGCCGCGCGCTCGGGAACGATGTTCGGGACACCGGGCCGCACGTCGACGACGCCGATGGTCGTGACGGCGCGTCCCTGGCCGTCGCGCACCACGAGCTCGCGGCTTTTCGTCGCGTACTCGGCGGCGGTGAGGAAGGCGTCCTTCCGCTGATCCATGGGCGTGGTGCCGGCGTGGTCGGGCTGGCCAACGAAGGTCAGGCGGAAGCGTCGGATCCCGACGATGCCCTCGACAATGCCGATCGCCACGTCGGCGGCCTCGAGCCACGGCCCTTGCTCGATGTGAAGCTCGACGTAGGCGGCGATCTCCCGCGGGTCGCGGCGGGCCTCGGGCGCCCGGGCGAGGTCGAAGCCCGCCCGCCGCATCGCTTCGCCCAGTGCCAGGCCAGCCGGGTCGGTGAGGCGCTCGGCCAGGGACCGATCGAGGCTCCCCGTCAGCGCGCGGGAGCCGAAGAATCCGTAGAAGCGCCCCTCCTCGTCCGTGAACGCCGCGACCTCGAGCGCCCGCGGCGGCCGGACGCCCGACGCCGCCACCGCGCGGAGGCACTCGAGGCCGGCCAGCACGCCGAGGGCGCCGTCGAGCGGGCCCCCACGGGGCACGGTGTCGATGTGCGAGCCCGTCAGCACCACCGGGGTTCCCTCGCCGAGCCGGCCGAAGACGTTACCGGCGGAATCGACGCGGGCATCGAGGCCGGCTGCCCGGAGCTGGGCGAGCAGCCACGCGCGCGCTTCCTCGTGAGCTGGGCTCCACGCCGGCCGCGAGATGCCGCCCGTGGGATCGCGGCCGATCGTCGCGAGCGCCTCGACGTCCCGGCGCAGACGGCCCAGATCGATGCGCAGCTCGTCTGGTCTCATCCGATGACCTCCCCGGACGCGGCCACGCTCGAGGACCGCGGTGACCCGTCGGGCAGGAAGCAGATCGCGGCCAGGGTCAGCACCGTGGCCCCGACCCCGAGCCAGAAGACGACACCCATGGCCTCCATGAGGACCGGCACCAGATCGGCCGGCAGGTGCCGGGCGCCTTCCTCGAGTCCGGCAAGGCGAACCCCGAGCCGCGCGGTGAGGGTCGCGCCCATGAGCGCGACCCCGAGCGTCGCGCCGATGTTGCGGAAGAAGAGGACGCCTGAGGTCGCCACGCCTCGCCGCGCGGGCGCGATGGCGCTCTGCACGGCCACCACGAGGGTGATGGAGACCAGCCCCATGCCGATCCCGAGCGCCCCGCCGACCACCAGGAGGGTCCCCCAGTCCATGTCCGGTCGGACGGCCAGCATGGCGTAGCCGAGCGTCATGAGGACCGCTCCCGCCAGCGCCAGCGCCCGGAACCCGAGCCGGTTCAGGGCCTGTCCGGCGACGAGTCCGCCGATCGACCAGCCGGTGCTCATCGTCATCAGCGAGAGCCCGGCCGTCGTCGCAGACGTCCCGTGACCCCACTGGACCAGGAGCGGGACGTGGACGAGCGCCCCGAACATCGCGGCGGACGAGAAGAACCCCGCCAGCGAGGCGGCCGTGAACGTGGGCTCCGCGAACAGGGTGAACGGCAGGAGCGGGTCTGCCGAGCGCCGCTCTGCCCACACGAACGCGGCCAGACCCAGGACGGCGACAGCGAGGGCGCCCAGCCGGTCAGCCGCGAGACCACTCCGTCCGGGCGCGCCAGGCTGGAGAAAGACGAGCATGAGGCCGGTTACGCCCACGAGGAACGTGAGCGCTCCGGCCACGTCGAGCGTCCGGCCGGTGGCGTGCTCCCCCGTCTCCCTGAGGCTCCCGAGAACGAGGCCGATGACTACGGCGCCCAGGGGGAGGTTCAGCAGGAAGACCCAGCGCCAGCTCCAGCCGTCAACGATGAGGCCTCCGAGGAGCGGGCCCGCGATGCTCGCCACGCCCCACACCGCGGTGATGAGCCCCTGCATCTGGCCGCGGCGAGGGCCTGCGAAGAGATCGCCGAAGATGATGAGCGCGAGCGCCAAGATGCCGCCCGCCCCCATCCCTTGGAGCCCCCGCCCGGCGACCATGACCGGCATGCTTCCGGACACCCCGGCCATGACGGAGCCCGCGCAGAAGATGAGCGTCGCGGCGATGAACGGGCCGCGGCGCCCCAGCCGATCCGACAGGCCGCCGAAGATCGGCATCACGACCGTGGACGCGAGCATGTAGATCGAGAACACCCAGGGGTAGAGATGGGCGCCGCCGAGGGCGGCGATCACCGTCGGCATGGCGGTGCCGACGATCGTCGAGTCGAGTGCCGCGAGGAGGACGGCCAGCTGGACGGCCAGCACGACCGGCCAGACGCGACGGTGCACTCTCACGGTCAGACGATCGGCCAGCGCGAACCCGGCAGCGTGACGCCGGTCCGGACCAGGAGACGCTCGCCGATCTCCTGGACGCGCGCGAACAGCCGGTCCTCCTCCGCGAAAGACTGGTGATAGGCGTCCACGACGACGCGGCCGTCGACGATCACCGTATGCACGCTTCGGCCGTCGGCGTTGTAGACGAGGTTGTTCACCGGGTTGAAGAGGGCCTGCCACTCTGGCCGCCGGGTGTCGAACAGCACGAGGTCCGCGCACTTGCCCGGCGCCACCGATCCCTGCTCGTGGGCAAGCCCCAGCGCCTGCGCGCCCATGAGCGTGGCCATCTCGAGCGCACGCTCGGCCGGGATCTGCCGCATGTCCCGGCGGGCGTCCTTGTACTGGATGGCCGCCATGTTCATGGTCCGCACCAGGTCGAGGTGGTTCGAGTTGTTGGGCGAGTCGCAGCCGAGCGCGACCCGCACGCCTCGCGCGAGGAGCTCGGGCATCCGCCCGTGCTCGGCGACGCCGCGCCCGCCCTTGGCCGCGGTCACCGGGCACATCGCCACCGCGGTGCCGGTCCGGGCGAGGCACTCGACCTCGGCCTCGTCGAGACCCAGCGCGTGGGACAGGAGGACGTTCGGGCCCAGGACGCCGAGCGACTCGAGATACTCGGTGGGGCGGAGCCCGTGCCGGGCGAGCGCCTCCCGCCGTGCCTCCGGACCGCTGTTGTGGTGGAGCGTGAGCCCGGTCCCGCGCTCGTCGGCGACCCGTTTGGCTCCCTGCAGGAGATCCGCGCTGCAGGTCTCCGCCGAAAACGGCATCGCCCACGCCCGGAGTCGTCCCTCCAGGCGGCCGTCCCACTTCTCGAGGAAGGAGGCCGTCCGGGCGATCGCCGCCTCCGTGTCGTGCCGTGGCAGCGGGAACGGGGCCTCCCGGTCCGACACGCATTCCCCGAGGATTACGCGGATGCCGGCGTCCTCGTAGGCCTGGAGACAGGCGTCGGGGTACTTGGTGCTGCCGGGGTCCACGAAGCAGACGGTGCCGTTCCGGAGGAGCTCCACGAGGCCGAGGAGCGTCGTGTAGTACTCCTCTTCCTCGGTCATCGCCATCTGGAGCCGGAAGACGTGACCCAGCGGGCTGCCGAGGTCGTCGGGGAAGATGCCGCGCACCGCGTGGGCGTAGCTGATGTGCATGTGGCCGTTGACGAAGCCGGGGGTGACCACCATGTGGCGGGCATCGATCACGCGGTCGGCGGGCTCACCGGTCAGCTCCGCCGCCTTGCCGATCCGGCTGATCCGTCGGCCCTCGACGAGGATCGAGGCGTCCCGGACGATCCGTCGCTCTTCGTCGAGGGTGACGACGTAGCGGGCATGCTCGATCTTCAACGTCTGGCTTCGCATGGGCCGGCCGGCTCCTTCCGGGTGAGCTATCGGGAGGATGGCATCCGGGCTGCGCCGGCGCAAGCCGCCGGAGCGCCCCGACGCCTGTCCCGACGCAGTGTTGAGACCGGGCCGGCGCCCCGGGCGCGTTCGTCGCGGCCGGCGGGCCGGGTACTATATACTGGCGTCGCTCGAACCCAGGCCGCGGAGGACCCGATGGATTTCAGGCTCTCTCCTGAACAGGAGACGTTTCGGGCCGAGGTGCGGGCCTGGCTCTCGGCCAACCTGCCGCCGGACTGGGCCTCGCGCCCGGTCGTAAGCGATGTGCCGCGCGCCGAGCTCTACGAGTTCGGACGGGTCTGGCAGCGGAGGCTTCACGAGGCCGGGCTCCTCGGGCTCACGTGGCCGAAGGAGTACGGAGGCCGCGGCCTCACGTGGATGGAGGAGCTCCTCCTCCACGAGGAGCTGGTGCTCCACCGGGCGCCGCCCCCGCTCAACATCCTCGGCCTCGGCATGGCCGGCCCCACGATCATCGCGTACGGCAGCGACGCCCAGAAGCAGCGCCACCTCCAGAAGATCCTCACGTGCGAGGAGATCTGGTGCCAGGGGTACTCCGAGCCGAACGCGGGCTCGGACCTCGCGTCGCTGCAGACGCGGGCCGTGAAGGACGGCGACCACTACGTGGTCAACGGCCAGAAGGTCTGGACCAGCCTCGCCCAGATCTCCGACTGGATGATGCTGCTCGCCCGCACCGACCCGAGCGTCCCGAAGCACAAGGGGCTCACCTACTTCCTACTGGACATGCGCTCGCCGGGGATCACCGTGCGCCCCCTCCGCCAGATCACCGGCGACGCCGAGTTCAACGAGGTCTTCTTCGAGAATGTCCGCGTGCCCGCGGAGAACATCCTCGGCGGGGAGGGCCAGGGCTGGCAGGTCGGGATCACGACGCTGATGTACGAGCGGCTGGCGCTCGGCTTCGGGCTCCAGGCGCGGTTCGAGATCGCCACCGCTGCGACGCTCGAGCTGGCCCGCCGGATGTCCCGCGAGGGCCGGCCCGCCGCCAAGGACCCGGTGCTCCGCCAGCGGCTCGCGCAGCTGGTCATCGACAACGCAGTGTTCAAGTACACGGCCAAGCGCGCGATCACCAAGCTTCTCCGCGGCGAGATGCCGGGCTCCGAGGCCTCCGCCGGGAAGATCTGGTGGTGCGAGCGACACCAGGCGCTGCAGGATCTCGCGCAGGACCTCCTCGGCTCCTACGGCCAGCTCGGCCGGGGCTCGCCCTGGGCGGTGGACCGGGGCAACTGGCACTACACGTTCCTCCGGTCGCGGGCCAACTCGATCGAGGGCGGAACCACGGAGATCCAGCGGAACATCCTGGCCGAGCGCGTCCTCGGGCTGCCGAAGGACTAGGGTCCCCTATGGACTTCGGGTTCAGCCAGGAACAGGACCTCCTGCGTCAGACGGCGCGGAGCTTCCTCGAGAAGGAGTGCCCGTCCGGATTCGTCCGGCGGATGATGGACGATCCAGCCGGCACCACCGACGAGTTCTGGGGCAAGCTCGCCGAGCTCGGCTGGCTCGGCCTGATATACCCCGAGGCCTACGGGGGGGTCGGCCTGGGGCTCGTCGATCTCACCGTCGTCCTGGAGGAGATGGGGCGGGCCGTCATGCCCGGGCCGTTCTTCTCGACCGTGCTCCTGGGCGGACTCGCGGTGCGGGAGGCGGGCTCGGAGGCCCAGAAGCAGGCGTGGCTGCCCCGCATCGCCTCCGGCGGCGCCCGCGCGACGCTCGCCCTCCTCGAGGAGAGCGCACGTTGGGACGCCGCGGGGATCGAGGTCACCGCGAAGCCGGGGAGGACCGGCGGCTTCGTCCTCTCGGGCACGAAGCTTTTCGTGCCCGACGGGCACACCGCGGACGTCCTCGTCGTCGCGGCGCGGACGGCGCGCCCCACGAAGGAGAACCCCTCGCACGGCGTGAGCCTTTTTCTGGTCCCGGCGGACCGGAAGGGCGTCACGGCCACCGTCCTGCCGACGATGGACCAGACGCGGAAGCTTGCCGAGGTGACGCTCAGGCGCGTCGATGTCGGGTCGGAGGCGCTGCTCGGCCCCCTCCACCAGGGGTGGCCGGTGGTGGCCCGGGTGCTCGAGCGGGCGGCTGTGGCCCTCTCTGCCGAGATGTGCGGGGGGGCCCAGAAGGTCCTCGACCTCTCCACCGAGTACGCCAAGGTGCGCATGGCATTCGGACGCCCGATCGGCGCCTACCAGGCGGTCAAGCACCGGTGTGCGGACATGCTGGTGGCCGTCGAGAACGCGAAGTCCATCACCTACTACGCCGCGTGGGCCGCCGACCAGGACGCGCCCGACGCGCCGCTGGCCGCCTCGATGGCCAAGGCCTTCGTGTCCGACGCCTACCGGAAGGTCGCGGGCGACGGGATCCAGGTTCACGGCGGCATCGGCTTCACCTGGGAGCACGACATGCACCTCTACTTCAAGCGCGCCAAGGGCTCGGAGGTCGCGTTTGGTGACGCGACCTTCCACCGCGAGCGCGTGGCGCGACTCCTGGAGCTTTAGTCCGGGCCCGGCCGATGCCGCCGTCCGACCCGCTCAAGCGACAGGTCCTCCTGGGGGCCGTCCGGGAGAACGTCGACACGATCCGCGGGCTCCCGCCGCCCCCCCTGCGCGTCGGGGCCCAGCTCCGGCGGGGCGCCATCCAGGCCGCGCTCCTGGTCGCCCTCCCGACACTCGGGCTCCTGGCCTACAACCCCCTGTCCGGGAGCGGACCCGACCGGACGGCTGTGCTCGCCACCGCGCCCGGGATCCTCACCTTCCGGGGGCCGAAGGCGATCGGCCCCGTGGCCGCGTCCCTCAGTGTCAAGAAGGTCGTGCTGGACCCGGGCCACGGCGGCAACGACTCCGGCGCCCGGGCCCGGGGGGTGTGGGAGAAAGAGATCACGCTCGAGATCGCCCGGGAGCTCCGGGCCTTCCTGAAGCGCGCGCGGTACGAGGTGACCCTGACCCGGGACGCCGACACCTTCGTCTCGCTCCGGCAGCGCGCTCAGATCGCCAACGTCGAGCGCGCCGACGTGTTCGTGTCGATCCACGTCAACTCGGTCCCCTCGCGGGAGTGCCACGCCGTCGAGACGTACTACCTGGGCCCGGCCGACGACCCGCGGGCCGAGCAGCTGGCGGGCAAGGAGAACCACGACTCGGGCTACCGGATGGCCGACTTCCGCCTCCTGCTCGAGAGCGTGTACGCTCACGTCCGCCAGGCGGAGTCGCGGAAGCTGGCCCAGGTCGTCCAGCAGGAGCTGGTCGGCGTCCTGGGCGACACCAACCCCGCGATCCGGGATAAGGGGGTGCGCAGCGCGCCGTTCCTGGTGCTCGTCACCACGGAGAGCCCCGGCATCCTCGCCGAGGTCTCCTGCCTGTCGAACGACGACGAGGCGGGGCGGCTCGCCGACCCGGCCTATCGCCAGCGCATCGCGCGCGCGCTCTTCCACGGCATCCACGCGTACGCGGAGGACCGCAACCGCGTCGCCACGCTGGGCCAGGCCCAGGGAGCCAGTAGATGACCAAGAAGACCGATGTCCTCCACGTCGGCATCGATCTGGGCACCTCCCGCAGCTCGATCTCCGCCTCGAACGGCGGCCGCCACGTGGTCGAGAGCTACGTCGGGTGGCCGGTCGACATGGTGGCCCGGCGCCTCGTCAAGAAGCCCATCCTCTTCGGCCGGGAGGCCCT
>DATAFX010000069.1:0-6991 GCA_036257195.1 Candidatus Methylomirabilota bacterium
GTCACGCCACGGCGAGAGAGGTCAGGGTGGCCCGGCCGATGCGGCCCCCCTTGTCTGGCTTGATCTCCAGCCGTAGATGAGTCACGGCGTCTGCCGAGACCGACCAGAGCTCCCGCTCGAAGCTCGTGCTCGGTGGGCTGAAGTTGAACTCTTGCCGCACGACCTCTCGATAGGTCCGCCCCCCATCCGACGAGACGGACACGGAGAGCTCCTGCGTGCGGCTCATCGCCAGCTCCTCCACCTCGACCCCGATCCGTCGGATGCTCTGCGGGCGGTCGAAGAGCAGGGTCACTGACTGCTCGCCGGGTGCGCCGGCGATCCACCGGCTGCCTCCCGGGCCTCGGTTCGGATCGAAGGCGTTGTCGATGGGATGTTCGGTCTGCTCCGAGGTCACCTGCACGATGGCGACGTCCGCAATCGGGATCTCACCCTCCAAGGATGCCGGCCCTGGGGAAGGCTTCGGGATGATTTGTTTTCGCAGCATCGGGGCCTCCATGAGGTCAGTCTGCGCGCACGACCTCTCCTGGAACTAGTGTAGGACAGGAAGTGTGCGAGGCCGGAACCCTGTCCTCCCGGACTACAATGCCGTGTGGGCCGCCCGCGGTTCCGCGCGATCAGCGCCGTCACCCTGGCCACGCGCGACATGGCGCGCGCCGTCCAGTTCTATCGCGCGCTTGGTTTCGACCTTGCGAGCGGTGGCGAGACGACCCAGTTCACCTCTTTCGTGGTCGGCGCCGGCCATCTGAACCTCATCGCGGCGCCGCCCGGGACCCGGTGGGAGTGGTGGGGCCGGGTGATCATCCACGTCGATGACGTGGATGCGCTCCATGCTCGAGCCGTCTCGGCCGGGCTCGGGCCTCATGCCAAGCCTCGGGACGCGGAGTGGGGCGAGCGCTACTTCCACATGACCGATCCGGACGGCCACGAGCTCTCGTTCGCCCGCGCGCTCTGAGGACCGTCGGCGAGAGCGGATGAGCTGATCCGTGGGTGGCGGTCGCTACGGGAGCAGGGGCCCGAGGTGAGCCACGACGCAGGCTCCCAGGGCGTCGAGGTTGTAGCCCCCCTCGAGCGCCGAGACGATGCGACCCGCCGGCGCCACCTCGGCCACGACCTCCATCAGGCGACGGTAGTCGTCGACCGCGTACCCGAGCCCGCCGATCGGGTCGTCCTTGTAGGCGTCGAAGCCCGCGGAGACGAGGACGAAATCCGGACGGAACTCCCGCCCGGCACCGCGAACCGCCGCCTGGTAGGCGGCCAGGATCTGACTGGGGGGTGTCCCGTGCCGGAACGGCAGGTTGAGCGTGGTGCCGCTCCCGCGCTCCGAGGCGGCGCCGGTGCCGGGATAGAAGGGATCCCGGTGCACCGACAGGTAGAAGATCGAGTCGTCGCGATAGAAGACGTCCTGGGTGCCGTTGCCGTGATGGACGTCGAAATCGACGATGAGCACGCGCTTCCAGGCGGTGCGGGCCTGGAGGTACCGCGCGGCCACCGCGACCTGGTTGAACACGCAGAACCCCATGGCCCGCTCGCGCGAGGCGTGGTGACCGGGCGGGCGCACCGCGCAGAAGGCGTTCCGCGCGCGCCCGGCGGCGATCTCGTCGACCGCCGAGAGTAGCGCGCCGACCGCGTGCCGGGCCGCCTCGAACGTCCGCGGCGTCACGTACGTGTCGGAGTCCATCGCGCCGCCCCCGGACTCCGACATCGCCCGGATGCGCTCGACGTGGCGCCGGCTGTGGACGAGCTCGAGCTCCTCCACGCTCGCCGGCCGCGGCGCGATGCGCTTGAGACCCGGCACGCCGGCCAGGGCCTGGAGGATGACGGTGAGGCGCTCCGGGCGCTCGGGGTGTCCCTCGGCGCGGTGCTCGAGGAACACGGGATCGGACACGAGCAGGGTCGGCGACGACGCCGCGTGGCCGCCACGGGCGAGCACGCCGCCGGCGGCGAGCGCGGCGGCGCCCCCCAGGAACGCGCGCCGCCCGTCCTCCGGCGGGACGTCGGCCGTGGTGGTGCGCGGCGTTCGCGGCATCACACGCCACCCTCCGCCGCTACAATGAGACGATGACGGCGGCGGCCTTCCCGTCGCTCCGGCTTCTGGCGGCCGTGCTCCTGGCGAGCGGCTGCGCGGGCGCCGCGCGGATCCAGGTTCCGGCGGAGCTGCCGAACACGACCTCGGAGCTGTTCCTCACGCTCCGCTGGGCCCTCGTCCGCGAGGACCGGATGGTCCGGGCGGTGGGGACGGCGCAGTCGTCGGCCGGCATCGAGTGGGATGCGACCCTCGAGCTCCTGGGCCTCGACGCGCAGGGGCGCGTGGTGAGCGGGAGCCAGAGCGTCGTGCGCTCGGGCTTCGGCCCCGGCCCGACGGCGTTCGAGGTGGCGCTCGTCCCGCGGGGCGGCGAGAGCGCGTTTCGCCTCCGGGTCTTTCGCGCCTGGCAGCACGAGCGGCCCTTCCGCTAGCCCCCGCGCGGGGGCTCAGGCACCGGGCCCTCCGGTCATCGCGCGGAGCTCCCCCGGCCGGCGGGCGCGGGCTCCACGCGCACGGCGCAGACCTTGTACTCCGGGATCTTCGACGACGGGTCGTGGGCGGAGTTCGTGAGGAAATTCGCTGCCGACTCGGCGAGCTTGACGAACGGCACGAAGATCGCGCCCGGCCGCACGTCGTCGGTCAGGCGCGCGTACCCCTCCAGCTCGCCCCGCCGGGACGTGAGCCGCACCGGGTCGCCGTCGTGGAGCCGGAGGCGCTTGGCGTCCTGCGGGTGGATCGCGACCCGGAGCCGGGGCTCGAGCTCGAGGAGCCCCGCCACCCGCCGCGTGATCGTCCCCCCGTGCCAGTGGTAGAGGAGCCGCCCGGTGTTGAGGACGAACGGGTAGTCGGGATCCGGGAGCTCGGCGGCCGCCGCGCCCTGGGTCACCGCCACGAACTTCCCGAGCCCCCGCGGAAAGCTCTCGCCGTAGAGGTACCGGGTCCCCGGGTGGTCGGGGCCCGGGCACGGCCACTGGAGCCCGCCCTCTCGGTCGAGGCGCGCGTGCGAGATGCCCGCCATGAATGGCACGAGCCCCGCCATCTCGTCCCACACCGCGGAGGCGTCCGGGTAGTCGAAGCCCCCGGCGGGGAGGCCGAGCCGCCGCGCGACGCGCTTCGCGAGCTCGGCCGTGATCCACCAGTCCGGGCGCGCGTCGCCGGCCGGGGCGAGCACCCGCCGCACCCGCTGGACGCGCCGCTCCGAATTCGTGAACGTGCCCTCCTTCTCGGCGAATCCGGCCGCCGGGAGGAAGACGTGAGCGAGCTCCGCCGTCTCGTGGAGGAAGAGGTCCTGGACGACGAGATGGTCGAGCTGGGCGAACGCCTTCTGCGCGTGGTGGAGGTCGGGCTCCGACAGGAGCGGGTTCTCGCCCACCACGTACATCGCGCGGATCCGCCCGTCGAGGCAGCCCTCGACCATGTCCGTCACCACCAGGCCGGGCTCGGCCGGCGGCCGCACGCCCCAGGCGCGCTCGAACTTCGCGAGCGTCGCGTCGTCGTAGCGCTGGTAGCCGGGGAGGTTCGTCGGGATGCACCCTGCGTCCCCGCAGCCCTGGACGTTGTTCTGGCCGCGGAGCGGCGAGATCCCGTTGCCGGGCTTCCCGAGCTGGCCGGTGACGAGCGCCAGGTTGAGGAGCGCGTGGGCATTCGCCGTCCCGTTCGTGTGCTGGGTGATGCCCATGCCCCAGATGAGGCAGGACCCCGCGAACGGCGGCCGCGCGTACCAGCGGGCGGCCTGGACGATGTCGGCGGCCGGCACCCCGGTGAGCGCCTCCGCGTGCTCCGGCGTGTAGGGGAGGACCGCGGCCCGCCAGTCGTCGAAGCCCTCGGTGCGGGCCCGCACGAAGGCCTCGTCCCAGAGGCCGTCGGTCAGGATGACCCGCGCCATCGCGTTGAAGAGCGCGACGTCGGTCCCGGGGTGCTGGCGAATCCAGACGTGGGCGTAGTCGCAGAGCTCGATCCGCTTCGGGTTGACCACGATGATGCGCGCCCCCCGCGCGTGTGCGCGGCGGAACCGGATCGCGATCACCGGGTGGTTCGCGCTGGCGTCCGCCCCCACGATCATGAGGCAGCCCGCCTCCTCGTAGTCCACGTATGAGTTCGAGGTGGCGCCCGAGCCCATCGACGTCAGCATCGCCTCCACCGAGGGCGAGTGGCAGAGGCGGGTGCAGTGGTCGACGCTGTTCGTGCTCATCACGGCGCGGCAGAGCTTCTGGATGAGGTAGCCGTCCTCGTTGGTTGCCTTGGCGGAGGCGAGGGCGCCGAAGCGCCCGCGGTTCCGCGCGAGCCCGGCGGCGGCGGCGTCGAGCGCCTCGTCCCACGAGACCGACTCCCAGCGCCCGTCCTTCCGGACCATCGGGCGGACGACGCGATCCTTCGCGTGGACGAAGCCTGTCCCGAACCGGCCCTTGACGCAGAGCATGCCCTCGCTCGAGCGGTTCTGCGGCACGTCGTCGGCCATGACCGCGAGCCGCCCGTCGTCCCGCACCGCGTTCACGATGCCGCAGCCCACGCCGCAGTAGGGGCAGGTGGTCTCGACCCGCCGCTCGATGCGGGCCGGCGTCTCCTTCGGGCGGAGTGCGCCGGTCGGGCAGGTGGCGACGCACTGGCCGCAGGACGTGCAGATCGAGGACGCCATGAGGCCGTCGCCGAAGACGCCGACCCGCTCGGCGTGGCCGCGGCCGAGGAGACTGATCGCGCCGATCCGCTGGACGTCGTCGCAGGCGGTCGTGCACCGCCCGCAGAGGATGCACGCCTCGCGGTCGAGCACGAAGAAGGACTTCGAATCGTCGACGGCGTACGGGTGGAGGGGCGCCCAGGTCGGCGCCGCGAGCCCGTGACGGGCTGCCGCTTCACCGAGCTGGCCGAAGCCGGCGCGGCCGTCGCCCCCGTTGCTCCCATCGCTCGGTGTCAGCATGGAGCGCGTCAGGTCGAGCACGCCCCGGCGGAGGCGCGTGACGCCGGGGGTGTCCGTGCGGACGGCCATCCCCTCGCGGGCGGGGAGATGGCAGGAGGCGGGGAACCCGCGCTGGCCCTCGACCTCCACCAGGCAGGTGCGGCAGGCGCCGAGGGCCGGCCGGTCCGGGTCCTTGCAGAGCTGGGGCAGGGCGATCCCGAGCCGGTTCACGGCGTCGAGGACCGTGGCGCCCTCGGGCACCTCCACGAACTGCGCGTCGACGGTCAGCCGCATGCGCCTATCTTAGCGCGGGACCGGCCGCCCGGTCGGCTAGCCCCCGGCGTACAGGACACCCCCTGCGTAGGTCGCGAGAGGTCACGTCAAGAAGTGTGGAAGTGAAATTCGGCGGCGACCTCTCCGCGAGGCCCCGGAGGCGTCAGCCAGCCAGGTCCTCCCCGAAGAAATGGCGACGGGCTGCCTCATCGGCGACGAGGCCGGCGGCGCCGTAGCCGCGAAAACGGCGAACCCGCCGCGGGTGGGATCGAGCTCCCAGGCGCGCGTAGTCCTCTCGCGCCGACGATCCGCCTCGGGACCCTGATCAATCACCAGCATGGTAACCCAGCGCGCGTAGGCCCGGAACACTTCGAAGTAGCGCCTCCGCCGCACCTCGTACTCGCGGAGCGCCCGGTCTCACGGAGTCCCGTCGGTCAGGAGGTCCCGGAGCTCGCGGGCGTCGCGAAACGAAATGGGAAGGCCGTGCCCGATGCTGGGATCATTGGCCCCCGCCGCGTCCCCGACGAGCACCATGGACTCGCCCGCGAACCGCGAGGACCACTGATCCGCATTGAGAAAGAAGGCGGTGGGGCCCGCCGGAGCCGTGTCGCCGAATACCCCTTCGGGGAATGCCTCACGCACGCAGCTGACGAAGGCGCTCGAGGCGGTTGCGCCGCGGAACCCTGCACTCTCCTCGGTCGAGCAGACGACGTAGGCGCGCGCTCGGCCGCCGCCTTGAGGGAAGACGAGGATCATCCGACCGGGGCGCGTCGCCACGTGGGTCGCATCGGCATCCAGGGCCACCCTGTCCAGCAAGCTGCCGCCGATAGCGTGGTGGACGGGGTCGCGCTCGGGCCGGGCGCCCAGCCGGCGCCGGACGGCGGACTGGCGGCCATCGGCGCCGACCAGGAGCCGCGCCCGCAGGCGGGTGGCGCGTCCGTCGTCGGCGACGACGTCGACCTCCGGCCGGGCCCCTCCGCTGACCACCATCGCCCGGGCAGGCCTCACCACCTCGGCGCCCGCCGATGAGGCATGAACGAGCAGTCCCTCCTGCATAGGAGGGTGATAGATGGCCCACTCGAATAGCCCTTCCGGAGCGTTTTCCCGCCAGTCGAGCGAGGCCTGGACGGCTGCGCTGGCGTCGATGACAAGCACGTCGAACGGTCAGTGGCGGGCGCGAGACCGGCGCAGTGCCTCGACGACGTTCGGCATCGGCTCACGGGTGCTGGTGGTCTTCCACGCACGCGGGAGCGGCAACGTGTCGCCGTCGAGAAGTCCGGCCAAATCCCGCTCGTCCACGACGTGCTGCGTGCCGACCTTCCGGGCGCGCAGCTTGCCTGTTCGAATCCAGCGGCGGATCGTCTCCGGATCCCGTCCTACGCGGGCAGCAATCTCAGGTACCGTCAGCATGTGCCGTAGCGTACTACAGCGGCCCGAGGTTAGTGATTCCTCGGGCCCCAACCAGGCCGTGGTCTCCTGAGGCGGCGGTGCCTCCACGCGGGCGGGCCTTGACCCTCGGAGCGCGGCTGCTAGCGTGGGCCTCGTTGCCCCGACCGCTGTCCGGCCCGTGGCTTCCTGTCCTCCTCGCGCTGATCCTGTCCCTGGGCGGCGGGGCCCGCCGCGCCGCCGCTCAGGCAGGACCGTCGCTCGCGGACGTCCGCGACCAGCTCGACCAGGTCGTCGGTAACCGGGTGGAGGCGGCCGCCATCCTGGGCGGCCAGGAGGCGCCGCAGGGCGGGCTCTTCGGCTGGCAGTTCAACGACGTCGACGCGAGCATCCTCAAGTACCCGTGGAGCACCGAG
>DATAFX010000039.1:0-8531 GCA_036257195.1 Candidatus Methylomirabilota bacterium
AGCTTCTTGCCCTCGGTGATGCCGCCGATGTGAATGGGAGAGCAGCGCATGTAGTCGATGGTCTGCTCCACGATCATGGGCAGGATCTCGTACTTGCTGCTCACGATCTCGCCGATGGCGATGGGCGTCGTGCCCGCCTCCCGGACTCGCCGCATCGCCGCGGCGTGCTCGGGACCGATCGGGTCCTCGAGGTACAGGAGCTTGTACGGCTCGAGCTCGCGGAGCAGACGGGCCGCCTCGGTCGGCGTCAGGCGACCGTGGGCGTCGTGGAAGAGCTGGACGTCCCAGCCGACCGTGCTGCGCAGATGGTCGAACAGCCTGGGGACCATCCGGAGGTACGGCTCCGGCTCCCAGGTCCCCTCGTACGGGAGGCGCGCCGCCTTCGCGCGGCGATAGGCCGGATCGTCCGCGTCCTCCGCGCCGTAGGCTCCCGGCGCCCCCGGCACCTGGACCTGGGTGCGGATGACCCGATACCCTCGCGCCTGTGCCTTCGACACCTCGTCCGCCGCTTCGGCGAAGTCGCGCCCGTGCGTGTGAACGTAGGTGAGGAGCTTCGTGCGCGTCGGGCCCCCCAGGAGCGAGTAGACCGGCTGGCCTGTCACCTTGCCCTTGATGTCCCACAGCGCCATGTCGATGGCCGCCAGCGCCGCCATCTGGATCGGGCCGCCTCGCCAGTACGCGCCCCGGTAGAGATACTTCCAGATGTCCTCGATCGCGCCCGGGTCCCGCCCGATCAGGGTCGGGGCGAGGTGGTGCTCGAGGAGCGCCGCCACCGCGAGCTCGCGGCCGTTCTTGGTGCCCTCGCCGACGCCGTGCACGCCGGCATCGGTGACGATCTTGACGAGGACGAACGTCTGCCCGGCGGGGCAGGTGATGATCACGCGGACGTCGGTGATCTTCACGACGGTGCTCGGCTCCGGCCTTTCTGAGGTGAGAGCAACGGGCGATCCCGTATCGGTGGAAGTCGCCGCGATTGTATGGAGCGTGCGCTCTCTGTGTCAAGGCAGGCCCTGCCTGCTCGCGGGGGCGCACCTGCATGTTTCCCGCACTCCTGCTCAAAGGGGGCGTCAGGCAAAGAGCGCACCGGATCACACGGGCGGTCGCCGCGTGTGCCACTCGGTGGCCTGCTCGTACGCGTGGCCCACGCGAAGCACGGTGGCCTCCTCGAACGCCCGCCCTGCGATCTGGAGCGAGAGAGGCAGCCCGCTCGACGAGAAACCGCACGGCACCGCCAGGGCCGGCAGACCGGTGAAGTTGAACGGGGCCATGTTGCTCTTGGGGAAGCCGAGGTTCGGATCGAAGACCTTCGCGAAGGACATGGCCGGGCCCGCCATCGTCGGCGTGGCCAGGACGTCCACCGTTCGTAGCACGTCGTTCATCTCCGCGCGCAGGCGCACGCGCAGCCGCTGCGCCTGCACGTACTCACTCCCGGTGATCAGCCCGCCCGCCTGGAAGCGCTCGCGCAGCACCTCGCCGTAGAGCTGCGGGCGCTCGCGGAGGTCGCGCTCGTGGTAGGCGAACGCCTCGGCGAGCAGGATGGCCATGAACGCCCAGGCGGTGTCGATGCTCGGGATGACAACCTCCCGAACCTCGGCGCCGAGCTTCTCCAGCGTACGCATCGAGGTCTCGAAAGCCGCCCCGACCTCGGCGTCGACGCCATCGAAGAAATAGGCGCGCGGAACTCCCACGCGAAGCCCGCGGATCGTCCGGCCGAGCCCGCTGACGTAGTCGTCGACGGGCGCCGGGCTCGAGGCGGGGTCGGCGGGATCGTGTCCGGCCAGAGCCTGGAGCATGAGCGCGCAGTCCTCGACGGTGCGCGCCATGGGGCCGGTGTGGTCGAGCGTCCACGAGAGCGTGATCACGCCCGACCGGCTGACGCGGCCGTAGGTAGGCTTGATGCCCGCGATGCCGCAGTAGGCGGCCGGGCCCCTGATCGATCCGCCGGTGTCCGAGCCGGTGGCGCCGGCGAACAGACCGGCGGCGAGCCCCGCGCCCGAGCCGCTCGACGATCCGCCGGGCATGTGCGCGACGTTCCACGGATTGGTGGCGGCGGGATAGCGGTGGCCGGGGAACTGGATACCCATGGCGAACTCGTGCGTGATGAGCTTGCCCATCATCACGCAGCCGGCCTCCTGGAGCTTCGTCACGCAGGTGGCGTCGGCGTCGGGCACCCGGTTGGCGAAGAGGGCGGAGCCCGCGGTGGTGAGGATGCCGCGCGTGTCGTAGATGTCCTTGTAGCCGACCGGGACACCGAGGAGCGGACTCGTCGCCTCCCCGCGCGCGAGCTTCGCCTCCGCGGCCCGGGCTTCGGCGAGCGCGCGGTCACCGGTGCGGGTGACGAAGCAGTGGAGCCGCGGCTCCAGCCGCTCGATGCGCGCGAGGAGGACGTTCACCACCTCGACCGGCGAGACCTCCTTGCCCCGGAATCCGCGGCCGAGCTCGGCGATGCTCGCGTAGGCGATCCCGTCCTCACCGGTCATGACCGGGCCTCGAAGGTCACGGCGGGCTCGAGGGCGCGCACCTCGGCGCTGTCCATGGCGCGCACCGGCCCGAGCGCGTGGCTGAGCAGGACACGCACCATCTCCAGCCGGTGTTCGGCGATGTCGATGTTGGCCGCCTTCATGCGGGCGCGGATCTCGTCGATGGTCAGCATCTCGGGGGCCCTCCTCGGTGAGCGGGAACGCGCTAGTGACGTGGGGGGAATGTAGCGCGACCCTGCCGGCCGTCGCAACGGCCCCGCCGCTCCCGGCCGCTCGTCCGGGGAGACTCGGGAGGTCGTGATGGCCTGTTTTCTTGGTCTTGTCGAACCCGGATTTCCATGGACGACTATTAACCTGGGCGTCAAGAACCGGCCCCCCAGGAGGAAGAACGATGTCTTCGACCCAGAAAATCACCCCGTGCCTGTGGTTCGACGATCAGGCCGAGCAGGCGGTCAGGTTCTATACGGGAATCTTCAAGAAGTCCAAGATCTTGGAGATCGCCCGGTACACGGAGGCGGGGCAGGAGGCTCACGGGCGGCCCCCCGGCTCGGTGATGACCGTGATCTTCGAGTTAGAGGGGCAGGCGTTCACCGCGCTCAACGGCGGGCCGGTGTTCAAGTTCAACGAGGCCATCTCGTTCCAGATCGGCTGCGAGACGCAGGAGGAAGTGGACCACTATTGGAGCAAGCTCTCGGCCGGCGGGGACGAGGGCGCGCAGCAGTGCGGATGGCTGAAGGACAGGTACGGCGTGTCGTGGCAGGTCGTGCCCACGATCCTTCCCCGGCTGCTCATGGACCCGGACCCCGCAAAGGCCGGGCGCACCATGGAGGCGATGCTGCAGATGAAGAAGCTCGACATCAAGAAGCTCGAGCGCGCCCACGCCGGGTAGGGCTGGAGGCGAATCGGGGGTCAGTCGCCCCAAACGAGCCGCTCGGGAAGGATCGGGAGAGCGGTCACGGTCACGCCTCGGGATCGGACGGCGTCGGCGACGGCGTTGGCGATGGCGGCGGGCGCGCCCACGGTGCCGCCCTCGCCCATGCCCTTGACGCCGCCGGGGGTGTGGGGCGATGGCGTCTCGAGGTGCCCGACCGTGAAGGACGGCAGCGCGCTCGCCACGGACACGGGGTAGTCCATGAGCGTGCCGGTGAGGAGCTGGCCGCCTTCGTCATAGACGAGCCGCTCGCCGAGCGCCTCGCCGATCCCCTGGGCCAGAGCGCCGTGGATCTGCCCCTCGACGATGACAGGATTGATCATGGGCCCGCAGTCCTCGACCACCGTGTAGTCCCGCACCGACACGCGCCCGGTGTCGGCGTCCACTTCGACCGCCGCCACGTGGACCGCCCCGGAGTAGGCGGCGGCTGGCGGATCGAAGGACTCGACGGCCTCGAGTCCCGGCTCCGCGGCGTGGGGACGCCCCGGCGTCGGCGCGGGCGAGTGGGCGACCCGGGCGATCTCCGCCAGCTCGATCGCTCGCCCCGGCACGCCGCGCACCGTGACGTGCCCGTCGCGCAGCTCGAGGTCGCCCGCGTGAGCCTCGAGGACGCCCGCCGCCAGCGCCAGGATCTTCGCCCGCAACGTGGCGGCCGCCCGCTCGAGGGTGCCGCGCTGGACGATCCCGCCGCGGCTGGCGAATGTGCCGGTCCCGGCCGGCGAGGTGTCGGTGTCGGGTCCAAGCACGGCGATGCGGTCCAGCGGGACGCCGAGCTGGTCGGCCACCAGCTGGGCGATCGTCGTCTGGTGGCCCTGTCCCTGCGACGGGAACGAGACGAAGCAGGAGACGCTGCCGTCGGCGTGGATCGCCACCCTCGCGGCCTCGGGCCCCGGCACGTCGGCCATGCCGCGGCGACGGTAGGTCTCCGATCCCATGCCCGTGTACTCCGTGTAGCACGAGATCCCGACGCCCAGGAGCCGTCCCCGTCGGCGCGCCTCGTCCCGCTCTCGCCGGCGCCCTTCGTAGCCCGCCAGGGCGAGCGCTTGCTCGAGCGCCTTCGGAAAGTCCCCGCTGTCGTAGACGTAGCCCGCGGCGGAGGTGAACGGGTATGCGTCGCGCGGGATGAAATTTCGGCGGCGAATCTCGGCCGGGTCGAGCGACAGCCGATCCGCCAGGAGATCGAGCGTTCGCTCCATGGCGAAGACGCCGAAGACCATGCCGACGCCCCGATAGGCGGCGAGGGGCGGCTTGTTCGTGGCGATGGCCAGGCACTCGTAGGCGTAGGCCGGTGTGCGATAGGGCCCCGGGAGAATCCCGCACGTGCCGAGCGGCTCGAGCGCCTGGGTGAGCGGATGGACGTGATAGGCGCCGGCGTCGGAGAGCATGCGCACGCGCAGCCCCAGGAGCACGCCGGACGGGTCGGCCGCCGCCTCCAGCTCGATCCGTCCCTCGCGCGCCTGAGAGGCGGCCATGAGGTTCTCGCGGCGGGTCTCGAGCCACTTCACCGGCCGGCCGGTCGCCCGCGCCAGGGCGGCCACCGCGAGGTCCTCGGGCATCACGGACATCTTCTGACCGAATCCCCCGCCCGTGTCCGGCACGATGACGCGCACCCGGCTCTCCGGAAGGGCGAAGGCCCGGGCGAGCGCGGCGCGGTAGATGAACGGGACCTGGGTACCGGTCCAGACGGTCAGACGATCATCCTCCCACCGGGCCACGAGCCCGCGCGGCTCGAGCGGCACGGCCGTGCATCGCGCATGGACGAAGCGCTCTGCGACGCGGACGGCCGCGCGAGCGAAGGTTCCGTCCACGTCGCCCTGGCTGAACCGCCGCCGGAAGAGCGCGTTCCCGGCCACCGCCTCGTGGAGCAGGGGGGACCCGGGCGCGAGCGCCGTGTCCACGTCGGGGACTGCCGCTAGCGGGTCGTATCGGGCCACGACGCGCTCGCTGGCGTCGGCGGCGGCGTACGGTGTCACGGCGGCCACGAGGGCCACCGCCTCACCGACGAAGCGCACGCGCGAATCCGCGAGGGCGGGCCACACGGTGGCCGCGAAGCCGCTGGCCTCGAGCCGGGGCGCCAGCGGCTTCACGCGGCCGGCCAGATCCAGTCCGGCGAGGGCGGCGACGGCGCCCGGCGCGCCGAGCGCCCCCGACGTGTCGACACTCACCAGTCGCGCGTGGGCGTGAGGGCTCCGCACGAAGGCGGCGTGAAGCAGGCCCGGCAGCTGGATGTCGTCGAGATAGCGCCCGCCGCCGGTCAGGAGGCGCGGGTCCTCGACGCGCTTGACGTGGGCGCCGATCAGACGGGTGGTGAGGCCAGGCGGAGCCGCGGCGCTCACTGCCGCCCTTCTCCCGTCATGCCCGCTAGGGCTTGGCCACTCGGGGCAGCACCTCGCCGGCCAGGAGCTCGAGCTGCTCGGTCCCCCAGTCGAGGGGATTCAGCACGACCCACTCGCACCCGCCCAGCGCCTCGATCTTCCCCCGGATCCGCTCGGCCAGCTCCTCAGCCTCACCCAGGAGATAGAACTCCTGCCAGTAAGGGAGGTCCATCCCGGAGTAGACCTTGAAGCGTGGCACGGCCGACTCGGGCTTCTCGCCGGGCTTGAGCACCCAGACGAAGTTGGAGTAGACGCGGGACATCTCCTCGGGCCTCCGGCCGAACTCCCCCATGAAGCCCTGGATCTTCTCCCAGTCGCCGCGGACCATCTCGGCGGTCGAGGAGGAGTGAGGGACCCACGTCCGCGCGTACCTCGCGATGCGGCGGAGCACGGGGTCGATGCTGGCCACCGTCTGGCCGTAGATCTTCTCGGAGGGCTGGGTGCCCCCGCCGATCCACATGGGCGGGTGGGGCTGCTGGAGCGGCTTCGGGTCGATGGTGACGTTCGCGAAGCGGTAGTACCGGCCCTCGTAGGTCACGTGGTCGCCCGCCCAGAGCCGGGTGACCGCCTCCAGCATCTCGTCCATCCGGCGGCCGCGCTCGCGGTGGGGGATGCCCATCAGGGCGAACTCCTCCTCGTGCCAGCCGACACCGACGCCCAGGATCGTTCGCCCGCCCGAGAGCACGTCGAGCGTCGCCCACTCCTTGGCGAAGTAGGCGGGGTTCCGGAGCGGGAGGACCAGCACCATGGTGCCGAGCTTGATCGTCCGCGTCACGCCCGCCAGCGCCGAGAGCATCGCCACCGGCTCGAGCCACGTGCAGGTGTAGGCCGGTGGCGTGAGCAGGAGGTGGTCGATGGCCACGGCGCACTCGAACCCGAGGTCCTCCGCCCGCCGGAGGTACGCGCCCATCTCCTGGAGGGGGGCGGTCCGCGGGCCCAGGGCGAAGCTCGGGAGGCGCAGCCCGAACCTCATCGGAGACCGTCCTCCTTCTTCGCCTCGGCGACGGTCAGCCCGCCCACGCGCGGGTGCGGTCGGCCGCCGTCGGTGACGACGAGCGCCACCAGGATCTCGTCCGCCCGCGGCGCATCGGCGAGGCGCACCTCCATGGCGTCGAAGTGGGTGCGGACGAAGGCCGCGTCCTTGAAGTGGAGCGGCACGTCGATGGGCGTGCCCGGCCCGCCCAGCTTCTTCGCGGAGGGGATGATGGCCTTGCCGCCGCCCACCGCTGCGCGGAACGGCGTCCCGAGGGTCGGGTGGAGGATCGCGGCGGCGTGCTCATACTCGCCGTCGGTGCCGACGATGGCCGCCTTGCCGTAGGAGTGCACGGGGGCGCCGAGCGCCCCGACGGCGCGCCGCCCGAGCAGGTCTCCCAGTTCCTCCCCGGTCTTGACCAGGTCCTGGAGGTCCTCGACGAAGCGCCCCGCGAAGGGATTCTGGATCACCGCCACGGCAGCGACCTTCTTGACGGGCCTGGTGGCGACCTTCCCGCCGTCCTCCAGGATCTCCTCCACGACCGTGACGAGCTTCCGGATGCGCATCAGTGTCCTCCTCCACCGGGGCCCTGTCCCTTCACGACTTCGGCCGCCCGCGCGGCCGGCGGCGTGTTACGGCTCCGGCCGATCCGGATCTGCCCGTCGATCAGCACCATGGAGATGCCGAAGAGGTCGCCGGCCGCGAGGGCCTCGAGCGCAGTCTTCCCGACCGAGCCGATCGGCGCGTCCACGATGCAGAGGTCGGCCTCACGCCCGGGCTCGATCACGCCTACCGGGAGGCCGTAGACGCGCGCCGTGTTCCCCGTGGCCATGCCGATGGCCTCCTCGGGCCGCACGCCGCCGAGTGAGGCGAGATGGGCGATCACGCGCAGGATGCCGAGCGGGACCACGCCCGTGCCCGAGGGCGCATCGTTGCCGATGATGACGCGGTGGAGCGCGCGCGCCTCGCGAGCGCGCGCGAGCGTGTGGAGGGCCGTCCTCCCGTTACCGCAGTGGACGATCTCGAGCGCCATCTGGGTCGCCACCAGGGAGTCGATCTCGCGCTCGCTCATGGAGGTGGTCCCGCCGTTGATGTGCCCGACGACGTCGGGGCTCGCCTCCAGCACCACTTCGGCACTGATCGGGCTCGAGCCGGCGATGGACGGGCCCCCGGTGTGGATGGTCACGGTCATGCCGTGCGCCTTGGCCCACTTCACCATGGGGGCCGCGTCCTTCCCGGTCCGGACCGAGCCCAGGCCGATCTCGCCCACGAGCCGGACACCGGCCCGAGCCATCTCGGCGAAGTCCGCCTCCACCATGCCGAGCTCCAGGATCGGCGCGCCCGCGTGGACCTTGACGCCCGCCGGGCGCAGGTTCGCGTAGGCCTTGGCGGCCACGATCGCCAGCGCCTTGAGGCCGACGATGTCCTTCGGCCGACCGGGCAGGTGCACCTCGCCGGCCGAGATCATCGTGGTGAGGCCGCCGTTGAGTCCGGAGTCGATGAAGTCCACCGTGCGCTGCCGCGGGGTGTAGTCGCCGAAGACGGGGTGGCAGTGGGAGTCGAGCAGCCCCGGGATGACGGTCGAGCCCTTGGCGTCGATCACCGTGTCGGCGTCACCGTCGAGCCCTTTGCCCACCGCGGTGATGCGGCCGCCTTCGATCTCGATGGAGTCGGCGTCGAGGATCGGCCGGGCGATGTCCCCGCTGACCAGCGTCTGGATGTTGCGGATCACGGTCCTCATGGGTGTCCTCGCGTCCCCGTGTCGGGCGGTC
>DATAFX010000149.1:0-4875 GCA_036257195.1 Candidatus Methylomirabilota bacterium
CGCCAGGCCCGGCGTCGAGGACGGGGATCAGCCGCGCGCTCTCCGCGTCGATGAACACCACGAGCGTGGGCGGCGTCTCCTCCTCAGCGGCGGCGAGGGGACGCAGAAACGGCCGGTCAGCCACAACGACCGCGTTCTCCAGGGGAGCCCGGACCGGGATCACCTCGCGGAGGCCCAGGGCGGGGCAGGCGAAGAGCGCCACGCCGCGGGCATCGGCGTGGATCGCCTGGCTGATGAGTGCCTCTCCCTCGGTCTCGATCCAGTCGAGGGCATCGGCCCAGCCCTCCTCGGGGCTCGCCTCACGGGCACGGTGGAGTTCGCCCTTGAGGAAGAGCCGCGTACGCTCGCGCTGGTGCTCGTCGGTCCACCGGGTATTGAGATAGACGCTCACCACCGGCCCGGTGGACGCCCTCAGCTTCGACAGTCGGACGATCTGCTCGGCTAGCGTCATGGTGTGGGGTGCCCTCGGACCCCTATCGTTCTCGGGCGGCGGTGCCGACGGGATGGCATCCCGGTGAGCGCCGGGGATCGGCCGGGCATGACGATGAAAGACCGTCCATCCTCAGCCGCCTGTCCGGCCACCACCCCGTCGGCACCGCCGTGGTGGCGGCCTACTCGGCCTTGATCGGAATGGTCGTGCCCTTCGCGGTGGCGGCCTTCGGCAGGGTCACCTTGAGAAGCCCGTTCTTGAAGGTGGCCGTGACCTTCGAGCCGTCGACCGTCGCCGGGAGCCGCACCGTCCGCACGAAGGCCCCGTACGACCGCTCCGAGCGGTAGTAGTGCTCGTCCTTCTCTTCCTTCTCCTGCTTCTTCTCGCCCTTGAGCGTGAGGAGCTGGTCCTCGAGGGAGAGCTGGATCTCCTTGGGATCCATCCCCGGGACCTCGGCCTTCACCATCACCGCGTCCTTCGTCTCGGACACGTCGAGGGCGGGCGCCCACTCGCCCATCGCGGGCAGCTGAGGGAAATCCCCCTCCCAGACCCGGTCGAAGAGGCGGTCCATCTCCTTCTTCATCGTCGAGAGTCCCGTCCAGGGTGTCAGTGCTCGCATCGTCCGCTCCTCCTCGTTTGGTGTTCTAATCGGTCACCAGGGAGTCCGAGCAACTGCAATGCCAGAGGAAAAGCGCCGGCCGAATCGCGAGTTATCCGCCGGGGCGGCTGCCGAGGGTGAGGCATCGGCGGACCCGGTGGGGCACGCCCGCCCCATGAAGCCAGTGATCCTGACGGACGGCACCCCCGTCACCCTGCGCCACATCCGACCCGAGGACGAATCCGCCCTGACGGCGCTCTACGAGCGGCTCAGCCCGGAGTCGTCGTACCAGCGGTTCTTCACGGTGATGGGCCGGCTGCCGCCGGACTGGGTGCACATCCTGGCGAACGTGGACTACGACCGACGCATGGCGATCGTCGCCCTCGGCCCAGGAGGCGAGCTGATCGGGGTAGCGCGGTACGCCTACGACGAGCGGGCCAAGGAAGCCGAGATCGCCATCGTCATCGAGGACCGGTGGCAGGGCCGGGGCGTGGGAACGCGACTCCTCGGCGAGCTGGTCGGCTACGCGGAAGGACGGGGAATTCGCCGCTTCCGGGCCTACGTCCTGGCCGACAATCTGCGAATGCTCAAGCTCATCCGGCGTGCCACGCGGATCCTGGATCGGAAACTGGACTCGGGGGTAATGTCTCTCCTCCTGGAGCCGCCTGCGCACCCCGAGCCGGCCGTCGATCCGGGCGGCGCCGCGGTTCCTCCGACGGCGCCCTGACCCGCCTTTGCCCGGGGTACCGACTCGCCGGCGCGTCCGGCTCGCGGCCCGGGGGGCCTCACGCGGGCCCCGGGAGGCTCTCCAGCACGGGGAAGCTGAGGGTGAACGTCGCGCCCTGGCCCGCGACGGAATGGACGTCGATGGTCCCGAGGTGGTCCTGGACGATCCCGTAGCTCACCGCGAGGCCGAGCCCGGTTCCGGACGGCTTGGTCGTGTAGAACGGCTCGAACAGGTGGGGGAGATGCCCCGGCGGGATTCCGGGCCCGGTGTCCGTCACGATGAGCTGCAGCCGTCCCGGCCGCGCCGGATCGCATCGAGTCTGGATGGCGATCTCTCCGCCGCCCGCCAAGGCCTCCCGCGCGTTTGTCAGGAGATTCAGCAGGACCTGCTGGAGGGCGTTGGCGTCCCCGAGGAGCGATGGGAGCGCCGGATCGAGCGCCGTCGTGATGCGCACGTTGTCCGTGCTCATCGGCTTTCCGACGAGGAGGAGCGTTTCTGCGACGACCGTGTTCAGGTCGACCGGACGCCGCTCCCCGGTGGACTGGCGCGCGAACGACCGCAGGGCCTGGGCCACGCCGGCCACGCGCAGGACGTTCCGGTGGATCACCTTCAGGTCCTCGAGGAGCTGGGCGGGCAAGCTCTGGCCTTCGGCCTCGCCGAGCATCAGCTCGATCCGTGACGAGATGATGCCCAAGGGGTTGTTCATCTCGTGGGCGACGCCGGCCACGAGGCGCCCGAGGGCGGAGAGCTTCTCGCTCTGGAACAGCACCTCGCGCTGCTGCTGGAGCTCCATCTGAACCCGGCGGTGATCGAGGTGCTGACCGATCCGGCTCCCGATATCGCTGAGCATCGGGAGGAGCGTGTCGTCGGGCTCGCGCGAACCCCGGTTCAGAAGCACCATGACGCCGATCAGCGTGTGCTCGCCGCGGATCGGGAACCCGCAGCCCGACGTGAGCCCGAGCCGGACGGTCGCGGCCGCGCGGCCGCCGACGAGGCCATCGCCCGGCGTGATCCAGCACGCCTGGCCCGTCTCCCAGACTCCGCCGACCAGCCCCATCCCGCGGGTCAAGACGGTCTCGCGGCTGACCGCGTCGAGCTCTCTCGTGTCGAGCTCCGGGCGATGCCAGCCGGAATCGTACCGGATGACCTCGCCGTCCACGCGCCAGAACTCGCCGCGATCCCAGTCGAGGTTCTCGCAGAGGGCCTGGAGCAGGCGCGGGCCCAGCTCCTCCGAATGGTCCTGATCCGCGAACACCCGCGTCACCAGGAACTCCGCGCGAAGTCGCTGCTCCGCGCTCCGGCGGGGTGTGATGTCGGTGACGAAGCCGAGTGCCAAGAGCCCCTCGGCGCTCTTGATGTAACTCAGGCTGATCTCCACGGGGAACTCGCGCCCGTCCTTGCGGCGAGCGGCGAGCTCGAGACCGAATCCCATGGGTCGCACCCGGGGGTCGGCGAAGAAGCCGCGGCGATGTCGCGTGTGAGCAGCCCGGAGTCGCTCGGGTAGCAGCGTCTCGAGCGACTGGCCGTCGAGCTCCTCCTGCGCGTAGCCGAACATCTCGGCGAGGCGAGCATTCGTCCGCATGATGCGGCCGGCGCCGTCCACCATCACGACTCCCAGGGACGACGTCTTCAGAACGGCATCGGCCAGGGCTGCTCGGCGGCGGAGAGCCGCGGGCCCCGGCCTCTGCTCTCCTGGTCCCGCCTTCCGCGTGACCACGCGCCGCCGCGGGCTGGCTGTCTTGGATCCCTTTCGCGGCGTTCGCTCGTGGCCGGGCATGACGCCGCCATTCTGTCGCCCTGCCTGAGAGGCCGTCAAGGCTGGCCGGATCTCTGCTGGGGTCGCCGTGTCCCGCCGGGGCTGTGTCGCCCCACCAAGGGGGCGGTGCGGTGTCGAAATGGCGGTGTGCAAACGCGGTGGCGTCGACCCTCCGACGCCATCAGCCAGCGTGGCACTGTTGTTGCTGCCTTGTGGCTTGAGCCTAAACATGGCCCGAACGATCCTGCTGGTGGACGACGAGCCGGACCTGCTCGCAAGCTGGGAGCGGGTTCTCCGGCCGCTCGGGCACGTCTGCCTGCCGGCGAGCACGGGATCCGACGCGATCGCGCTCATCGATCGGGAGGCCCCTGACCTCGTCGTGACGGATCTGCGTTTGCCCGGTGGAGTCGACGGGCTGGCCGTCGCTCGCCATGCCCGGGCCCACATCCCGCCGATCGCGGTGTTCGTCATCAGCGCCCACGACACTGACCACGCGCGGGAGGCGGCGCGAGAGATCGGGGTCAGCGCGTTTCTGGCCAAGCCTCTTTCGAATGCCACGTTCCGGGAGGCCGTCCAGCGTGTCCTAGGAGACGAGGCCTCGGGAGCCACCGACGGCTCGGGTCGGTAGCGGGTTTATCCCGGAGGCGTTAGCCCGCGGGGAAGCAGCCTGAGTAGCGCGGCTTCGTCGAGGCGCCGCACCCCCAGCCGGCGGGCTCGGTCCAGCTTCGAGCCGGGGTCTCGGCCGACGACGACGTGGCTGGTCCGGGCCGACACGCTGTCGCTCACCGTTGCCCCCAGGGCGAGGAGGCGGGCCGTCGCCTCCTCCCGGGTCAGGCGGTCGAGTGTGCCTGTGAGCACGAAGCTCTTGCCGGCCAGCGGGCCTCGGCGGGGCGCCTCGGCTCTCGGCCAGTGGATGCCCGCCCTCCTGAGCTTCGCGATGACCCGACGGTTCCGCGGCTCCCGGAAGAACGCGGCGACGTGGGCGGCGACGACCGCGCCTACGCCCGCCATCTCCTGGAGGCGGGCGGCATCGGCCGCCATCAGCGGCTCGAGGTCGCGGAAGTGGCTCGCGAGCGCCCGCGCCGTCGCTTCACCCACCTCGCGGATGCCGAGCGCGTGGAGGAAGCGGGCGAGGGTCGTCGCCTTGCTCGCGGCCAGCGCCGTCAGCACGTTGTGCGCGGACTTGTCGCCGAGGCGCGGCAGTCGCGCCAGCTGCCGGTGCGTCAGGGCATAGAGATCGCCGGCGTCGGCGACGAGACGCCGCTCCACCAGCTGGTCGACGAGCTTGTCCCCGAGCCCATCGATGTCCATCGCCCGCCGCGACGCGAAGTGCCGGATGCTCTCCTTGCGCTGGGCGGGGCATC
>DATAFX010000052.1:0-6227 GCA_036257195.1 Candidatus Methylomirabilota bacterium
CTCCGGCGCGTTCTTGCAGAGTCGCTCGGCGCCCCCGGGCAGCCGTCGCGCCGCGTCGAGGACGGCGCCCGCCCGGCGTCCGTAGGTGGTCACCAGCATCTCGACCTGCTCGGGTTCGAGCCCGGAGCTCCGCACCGCCTCGGTCACGTCGAGCATCGCCCGGACCTCGACGGCGCCCGCTTCGTCGTCCTGCCCGTCGAGCGTGATCCGCGCGGTGTCGGAGGGCCCGCCCCGCCCGACGAGCCGCGCCACGGTCCGGCCGACCTCCTCCGCCAGGCTCCGGAAGCACGTCAGCTTCGTGCCGGTGACGGAGAGGAAGCGGCCGCCTGGCCCTTCGGCGACGACCCGGTGCTGGCGGGAGACGGACGACGCGCGCGTCCCCGCCGAGCCGTCGAAGGTGAGGGGCCGCACTCCCGCATATGTGTACGCGACGTTGGCCTCGGTGATCCGCGGATCGACGAGCAGGCGGCGCGCCGTCTCCAGGAGGTACTGGACATCGGCCTTCGTCGCCCACACCCGGTCGGGGCTGTCGGCGTAGTCGGTATCGGTGGTGCCGACCAGCGAGAACTCCCGCCACGGAATCACGAAGACCAGTCGATCGTCCGCGGTCGCGAGATAGACTGCGCGCTCGGTCAGGCGGGGGAGGAGCACGTGCGCGCCCTTCGTGGTCCGGACGATGCGCTCGCCGCGGTCCTCGACGCCTCCCCGCGCGCGGATCCGGTCCACCCAGGGCCCGGCGGCGTTGACGAGCACCCGCCCGTGGAGATCCACGACGTCGCCCCCGACCAGATCGCGGACCCGCGCCGTCCAGCCTCCGTCCGGGCGCCGCCGGAGCTCCTCCGCCTGGGCGTAGTTGAGCGCGTGGGCCCCCGCGCGGCGGGCCGAGAGCACGTTCTCCAGGCACAGGCGCTCAGGAGAGAGCAGGAGGTCGTCGAAGTAGTAGCCGGCGCCTAGGAGGCCCTCCGGCCGGAGGGCCGGCTCGAGCGCGCGCGCCCGGGCGGCGTCGACCGTCCCGTAGCGGGGCGTCCGCTTGCCCGGCGTGAGGAGGTCGTAGAGCCGCAGCCCCAGGCGGACCTTGACGAGGCTTCGGGGTCCGCCCCGGTACACCGGCATCAGGAACGGGAGCGGACGGATCAGATGGGAGGCGAGCCGCGCCAGCGTCTCCCGCTCGCGAAGGGACTCGCGGACGAGCCGGAAGTCGAAGAGCTCGAGGTACCGGAGCCCCCCGTGGATGAGCTTCGACGAGCGGGAGGTCGTCCCCGCCGCAAAATCGACCTTCTCGACCAGGACGCAGGAGAGCCCGCGTTGCGCGAGGTCCCGCGCGACCCCCGCCCCGGCCATGCCGCCGCCGACGATGACGGCGTCGAAGAGCTCCCGGTCCAGCCCCGCCAGCCGGCTCGCGGCCCCCTCCGGACGGGGCGCGCCGGCGCTCACCGCGCCGCGCTCCCGGAGGCGGCCACTCCGTCCCGGAGCTCGTCGAGCGAGCCGACGACGTGATCGGGGCGCCAGCGCGCGATCTCGGGGTCGCCCGCCCGCGTGATCCCGGTCAGCACGAGGATCGTCCCGAGGCCGGCCGCCCGGCCCATCTCGATGTCGGTCTCCAGGCGGTCACCGACGACGGCGCAGTCCGCGGCCAAGAGCCCGAGCCGATCGAGCGCCACCCGGAGCATGATGGGCGAGGGTTTGCCCACCACCGGGTCCACGCGTCGCCCCGTCACACCCTCCACCGCGCCGATCATGCCCGCGGCGTCGGGGATCTCCCCACCCTCGACCGGGCACGTACGGTCGGGGTTGGTGCCGACGAGCCGCGCCCCGTGGCGCTTGACCGCCTGGAGAGCCACGTCGAGCTTGCGGTAGTCGAACGTCCGGTCGAAGGCCACCACGACGTAGTCTACCCTGGCGTCGTCGACCGGCGCGAGGCCAGCCGCTCGAAGCTCCTCGACGAGGGGCGGCTCCCCGATCACGAAGCAGCGCGCCCCGGGCGCCTCCCGGGCGAGGTGGCGGGCGAGGACGTACGAGGAGTTGATCACGTCGTCGAGGGCGGCGGGCACGCCGAGCTGCGTGAGCTTGGCCGCGTAGTCCGCGCGGCTCTGGATGGGCTTGTTCGACAGGAAGCACACGCGACGCCCCTCGGCGCGAAGGGCCTCGATCACCCCGCAAGCCCCCGGCAGGAGCCGTTCTCCGAGGTACACCGTGCCGTCAAGGTCGAAGATGAAACCCCGGTACGGGAAGCGCGGCGAGATCACGGCCCACTCTAGGCGGTCCCCGAGAAGGGTGTCAAGGCGACGGAGGCGACGGGGCGGGTCGGCCACTCCCTCGGAGCGCCCGCACGGGCCCCCCCGCCGCGCCCCGGGAACCTGCGCGGGCGGCCCGAGGACAGGGGGCGCGTCCTTGACAGAGCCGTGGCGTGTCCCCCAAGATCCGTGCCCGGAGCTGCCGTACCGTCTGCAGGCTGGACTCTCCGGAGCCATGACGGCGGGCGGTGGAGGAGATGCTCGCGTAGCGAATCAGGCCGCCATCGATGAAACCGTGCCGGGTCGCTGCCACGCAGGTCGACGTACGTCACCAAGACGTCCATCACAACGTCGAGACGCATCTGCGTGTCATCGGTCAGACGGCGGAGGCTGGCTGCAACCTTGTCGTGTTCCCGGAGCTCTCGGTCACGGGACACAACGGCAGCGCCGAAGTGACGCGGGGCGCCGAGCCTCACGACGGACCGATCTTCCGGGCCATCGCGGCCCGGGCGCGCGAGTGCGCGATCGTCGTGTCGTACGGGTTCTGCGAGCGCTTCCGCGGCACGCACTACAACACCTCGGTGCTCGTCGGGCCGGAGGGGCTCGTCGGCCTCCAGCGGAAGGTTCACGCCTCCTTCGACGAGTTCTACCGCTTCCGGCAGGCGCACGAGTGGGACGTGTACGATCTGGGCTTCTGCACCGCCGGGACGGCGATCTGCCACGACAGCGACTTCTTCGAGAGCTGGCGCATCCTGGCGCTGAAAGGGGCGGAGCTCGTCTTGCTTCCCCACGCGAACCGGACCATGCCCGCGCCGGACGGGACGCTCGCGTTCGACGGACGGGAGCGCGAGGCATCGGACGAGGAGCTCAGGCTCATCCAGCACGAGCTCCTCGCGGAGCGCCCGGATCCCCCGCGCCTCCACGACGTCTTCGCCCGCGACAACGCGGTCTTCGCGGTCTTCTCGGATCAGGTCGGGTTCGACGGCCACAGCACTCATGTCGGCGGCGCCTACATCCTCGGCCCCGACGGTCGGCTGCTGGCGCGCACCGATCCCGGCCGTGAGACCGCCTTCGTGTGCGCCGATCTCGATCCGCGGCTGCTGACGCAGGCCCGCGAGAACCCGATGTTCGCGCTCCGGAAGCGGCGGCCGGACACCTACGACGAGCTGACGCGCCGTCTGTGACCGCGGCCGCGCGCGGTTCGGGAGGCGCCGGCGGGGCGCCGAGCGCGCCTCTCGCGGTCGGGACTCAGCTCCGAGCGGGAAGGACCGCGACCGCCTCGATCTCGACGAGGAGCCCTGGCAACGCCAGCCGGCTGACCTCGACCAGCGTGCTCGCCGGCCGGTTGGCGCCGAAGAAGGCCTGGCGCACCTCGTTGACCCGCGGCCGGTCGTCCACGTTGGCCAGATAGACGGTGACTTTCACGACGTCGTCCAAGGTCGCTTCGCCGGCTGCCAGGACCTTTCGGATGTTCTCCAGCACTTGCCGGGTCTGAGCGACGACGTCCCCCGGGCCGACCAGCCGCCCGTCCGCGTCGAGGGCCACCTGGCCGGATACGTAGACCGTGTCCTCGACCTTGACGCCGTTCGAGTAGTGGCTGATCGGGGCGGGAAGCCCCGGCGGATCGAGGAGCACGTGTCGAGGCATCGTGGCGACCTCCTCCTCGCGGCTACCGAAGGAGCGGCGCGACCGCGCGCTGGGCCATCGCCAGGACGGGGCCCGGCCAGAGCCCGAGCTGGAGCGTGAACCAAGCCGACACCAGGAGGGCGATCGACGCCGCCGGGGTGACGAGGGCCGTGGTCGGGGCCCCCTCGGGCTCGCGCATGTACATGTAGACGATCAGGCGGAGGTAGTAGTACGCCGCCATGACGGAGTTCAGGACCGCGAGGACCGCGAGTGACACGAGGCCCTGCTGGATCGCGGCGCTGAACAGGTAGAACTTCCCGACGAACCCGGCGGTGGGCGGCATCCCGATCAGCGCCAGCAGGAACACCGTGAGCCCGAGCGCCAGGAACGGGTGGCGCCCGGCCAGGCCGCCGTAGGCGGCGAGGTCGACCGCCTCCTCCCCCTCGCGCTGGAGCAGCAGGATCGTACCGAAGGCGCCCACCGAGGCGACCGCGTAGACCCCCAGATAGAAAAGCACGGCCGGCGCGCCGGAGCTCAGGCCCGCGGCGAGCCCCACCAGCATGTAGCCCACGTGGGCGATCGACGAGTAAGCCAGGAGGCGCTTGACGTTCGACTGCGCGAGCGCCACCACGTTGCCCACGGTCATCGTGAGGGCGGCGAGCAGCCAGAGCGCCGCGATCCAGTCGGCCTCGAGGGGCCGCATGGCGAGCAGGACGCGGACCAGAGCCCCGAAGGCCGCCGCCTTGGAGCCGGTGGCGATGAGGGCCGCCACCGAGGTCGGCGCGCCCTGATACACGTCGGGCGCCCACTGGTGGAAGGGCACCGCCGAGGTCTTGAATGCGAACCCGACCAGGACGAGCGCCAGGCCGGCGAGGACCATCGGGTCCCGGGCCGCGCCCGCGGCCGATAGCGCCGCGCCGAGGCGCCCGAGGTTGGTCGTCCCGGTCGCGCCGTAGAGGAGCGCGATCCCGTACAGGAAGAACCCACTCGCGAAGGCCCCGAGCAGGAAGTACTTCAGTGCCGCCTCGTTGCCCTCGGGTCGGGTCCGGAACGTGCCGGCGAGGACGTAGAGGGACAGGGACATGAGCTCGAGGGCCAGAAATATTACGAGGAGGTCCGTCCCGGCGGCCATGAGCATCATGCCGACGGTGGCGAAGAGGACCAGCGCGTAGTACTCGCCCGCCGCCACGCCGAGGCGCGGGAGGTACCCGACGGAGAAGAGCAGCACCAGGATGGTCGCCGCGCCGATGACCACGTTGAGGAAGAGCGCGACCCCGTCGACGACGAGCATCCCCTGGAAGCTCGCCACCGGGCCGTCCCAGAGGAGGAGGGACGCCCCCACGGCTCCGGCGACCCCGAGGACGCCGGTGGCGGCGAGGACGCCCGGGCGGGCGCCCCGGGGCGTCGCGTCGAGGAGCAGACAGGCGAAGCACGCCGCCGTCACGATGAGGACCGGGTAGAGAGCCGGCCAGTCGAGGGTCGGGAGTCCCGCCGTCATCGCGCGGGCGGCTCCTCGGCGACGCGCCACGGCGTCGGGGCGGCGGCGCGCTTGTCCTTCACCGTCTGGAGCAGCTCGGCCACCGCCGTCTCCGTCACGGCCGTGAAGGGCTTGGGGTAGACCCCGATCCACACGATCAGTACGAGGATCGGGACCAGCGTCCAGATCTCCCGGGCGTTGAGATCCGGCAGCCGGCGGTTCTCCTCGTGGCGCAGCTCCCCGAAGATCACGCGCTGGTACATCCACAGGAGGTACACCGCGGCGAAGACGATCCCCGCGGTCCCGAGGACCGCCACCGGGCGGCTCCACTGGAACGCGCCTAGCAGGATGAGGAACTCGCCCACGAAGCCGTTGAGGCCGGGCAGGCCGACCGACGAGAAGGTGACGACCATCAGGATGGCCGAGAACACGGGCACGACGGCCCAGAGCCCGCCGAAGTCGGCGATCAGCCGCGAATGCCGCCGCTCGTAGATCATGCCGATCAGGAGGAAGAGCGCCCCCGTCGAGAGCCCGTGGTTAACCATCTGGAGAATACCGCCCACCAGGCCCTGCGGCGTGAAGGTGAAGAGCCCAAGCATCACGAATCCCAGGTGGCTCACCGACGAGTAGGCGATGAGCTTCTTCATGTCCGGTTGCACGGTCGACACCCAGGCGCCGTAGAGAATGCCGACCAGAGCCAGGGCCACGATCACCGGCGCCAGGCTCACCGACGCGTCGGGGAAGAGCGGCAAGCCGAAGCGGAGGAACCCGTAGGTCCCCATCTTGAGGAGAACGCCCGCCAGGATGACGCTGCCCGCCGTGGGCGCCTCGACGTGGGCGTCGGGGAGCCAGGTGTGAAACGGGACCATCGGCACCTTGATCGCGAAGGC
>DATAFX010000056.1:0-15980 GCA_036257195.1 Candidatus Methylomirabilota bacterium
GGCGACCGAGGAGTTCCGGCGCCAGGCCAGCCATCGCATGGAGCAGGAGCTGCTGGCCACCCTGCAGGCGTCGCCCCTCCGCCTCGGCGAGGGGACCACTGGCCAAGCCGCCCTCCGCCGGGAGCCGATCGAGGTGGCGGACATCGGAGATCCCTCGCAGTACGGCACCACCCGGATACGCACCGTGCTCGTCCGGCTTGGGTACCGCTCCCTCCTCTCCGTGCCGCTCCTTCAGGACCAACGAATCCTGGGAGCGCTCACCATCTGGCGGCGGGCGGGCGGCCGCTTCCCGGCGGAGGTCGTCAACCTCCTCCGCACCCTCGCCACCCAGTCGAGCCTCGCCATCCACAACGCCGGCCTCTTCACGGAAGTCCAGCGCCAGAAGCAGTACGCCGACTCGCTGGTCGAGACCAGCCCGGTTGCGATCGTGACGATCGACATGGGCGGCACGGTCGTAGGCTGGAACCCGGGGGCCGAGCGGCTCTTCGGATACGCGCCGGCGGAGGCCATCGACCGTCCTCTGGAGGATCTGGTAGCAACCGCGGACACCCGTGACGAGGTGCGCGCCGGCCTCCAGCAGGGACTCCGGGGTGAGCGGATCCGCATGATCAGCCGTCGTGCTCGCAAGGACGGCACCCTGGTGGACGTCGAGATCTCGGCCACGCCGGTGGTCGTCGGTGGCACCGAGGTCGGGGTCGTCGCCACGTACCACGACATCACCGACCTCCTCCGGGCCCGCCGGGAGGCCGAGGCCGCCAACGAGGCCAAGAGCGCCTTCCTGGCGACGATGAGCCACGAGATCCGGACGCCGATGAACGCGGTTATCGGGATGAGCGGGCTCCTCCTGAACACCGCGCTCACCGACGAGCAGCGCGAGTACGCGGAGATCGTCCGCCAGAGCGGCGACGCGCTCCTGACGGTCATCAACGACATCCTCGATTTCTCGAAGATCGAGGCGGGGAAGCTCGAGCTGGAGTCCCAGCCTTTCGACCTCAGGGAGTGCGTCGAGGGTGCGCTCGACCTCGTGGCAACCCGCGCCGCCGAAAAGGGCCTCGACCTGGCGTACGTGGTGGCCGACGGGACCCCCGGCGCCATCGTCGGCGACGTGACGCGGCTCCGCCAGATCCTCCTGAACCTCCTCTCGAACGCGGTCAAGTTCACCGAGCGGGGCGAGGTCGTCCTCTCGGTGAGCGCTCGTCCCCTCGACGGCCCGGCGCCGCTCGACGAGCTGACCTTCTCGGTCCGGGACACGGGCATCGGCATCCCGCCGGACCGGCTCGGTCGGCTCTTCCAGTCGTTCAGTCAGGTCGACGCCTCGACCACGCGCCGCTACGGCGGCACCGGCCTGGGCCTGGCGATCAGCCAGCGGCTGACCGAGCTGATGGGGGGCCGGATCGGCGTGACGAGCGAGGTGGGCGTGGGGAGCGATTTTCGGTTCACGATCCGGGCGGCCGCGACCGAGGCGCCGCTCCGGGCGGCCCGACGCGACCTGAGCGGCGTTCAGCCGGCTCTCCGCGAGCGGCGCGTGCTCGTGGTGGACGACAACGCCACCAACCGCCGGATCCTCACCGCGCATCTCGACGCCTGGGGGATGCGGCCGCGGGCGACCGAATCCCCCCGGGAGGCGCTCGGCTGGATCCAGGCGGACGAGCCCTTCGACCTCGCCATCCTGGACATGCACATGCCGGAGATGGACGGCGTGGCGCTGGCTCGGGCGATCCGGGAGCACCCGGCGGCCGCGAGGGTCCCGCTGGTGCTGTTCACCTCGCTCGGGCGCCGCGAGGCGCGTGCGGAGAGCGAGGGCTTCGCCGCCTACCTCCACAAGCCCATCAAGCCATCGCAGCTCTTCGACGCACTGGTCTCGGTCCTGGCCGAGCAGCCCGTCCACGTGCGGGAGCGCGAAGCGGCGCCGAGCCAGCTGGCCCCGGACATGGCCCGCCGGCACCCGCTCCGGATCCTCCTGGCCGAGGACAACGTCGTCAACCAGAAGGTCGCGCTCCGCCTCCTGGGGCAGATGGGCTACCGGGCCGACGTGGCGGGGAACGGGCTCGAGGCCATCGACGCCATCGAGCGGCAGACCTACGATGTGGTCCTCATGGACGTGCAGATGCCGGAGCTCGATGGCTTCGAGGCCTCCCGCGAGATCAACCGGCGCTGGCCGGGCGAGCGCCGTCCCCGGATCGTCGCCATGACGGCCAACGCCATGCAGGGGGACCGCGAGCTCTGCGTGGCGGCCGGCATGGACGACTACGTGGCGAAGCCGATCCGGGTCGAGGAGCTGGTGTCGGCCCTCGAGCGCTGCCCCGCGCGGGGCGACGCCGGCCCGCACGGCGCCACGACCGCCGCCCGCGGAGGGACGAAGGCGGCAAGGCGCCCGCGCCCCTCCCGGCAGCGCCCCGAGCTCACCGGCGTCGCGTCCCCCGCGTCGGAGACCGCCGTCATCGACCGCTCGGCCATCGACCGGCTCACGGCCAGCATGGGCGGCGCGTTCGTCGCCGAGCTGATCGACACGTTCGGCGCGGACGCCCGCGAGCTGGTCGCCACGCTCCAGCGGGGGCTGGCCGAGGCGGACGTCGACGCCTTCCGCCGCGCGGCCCACTCGCTGAAGTCCACGAGCGAGACGCTCGGCGCCCCCGGCCTGGCGGCCCTGGCGAGGGACCTGGAGACCCGGGCGCGGGCCGGCAGCCTGGAGGGGGTCGAGGGGCCGCTCGAGCAGCTCGTCGGCCTATGCGAGACCGTCGTCCGCACGCTGGGAGAGCTTCGGCGTGACCTCCCCCGGTAACGCCCAGACCGGCACGCTCCTGGTGGTCGACGACAACCGGGTCAACCGGCTCTTGCTCGGGCGGGCGCTCGAGCAGCTCGGTCACGCGGTCACCTTCGCCGAGAACGGGCGCCAGGCCCTGGAGGCGTTGCGCCAGCGCCGGGTCGACCTGATCCTCCTCGACATCGAGATGCCGGAGATGGACGGGTACCAGGTGCTGGCCGCCCTGGCCGCGGACCCGCACCTCCGCGACATCCCGGTGGTGATGATGTCGTCGGTGGAGGAGGTGGACTCGGTCGCCCGGTGCATCGAGATGGGCGCCGAGGACTATCTCTTCAAGCCGGTGAACCCGATCCTGCTCCGGGCCCGGGTCGGGGCCAGCCTGGAGAAGAAGCGCCTCCGGGACCGGCAGCGGGAGCTGTTCCGGAAGTTCGCGACCGCCGAGGTGGCCGAGGAGCTCCTGACCACCGGCCTGGCGCTGGGCGGCAAGCACGTCGAGGCCAGCGTGATGTTCTCCGACATTCGCGGGTCCACGCGCATCGCCGAGGTCCTGTCGCCCGCCGAAACGATCGAGCTCCTGAACAGTTACTACACGCTCATGTTCGATGCGATCGGCGGGCACGGCGGGATCGTCAACCAGATGATGGGGGACGGGCTGATGGCCATCTTCGGGGCACCCCTCCCCCGAGCCGATCACCGCGCGGAGGCGGTGCGCGCGGCCCTCGACATGCTGGACCTCGTGGAGGGATTCAACCGGGAGCAAGCGCTGCGGAGGGCGACGGAGATCCGGGTCGGCATCGGCATCGCCTCCGGACCGCTCGTCGCCGGCTTCACGGGTACCGAGCGGCGCATGACCTACACGTGCGTCGGCGACGCCGTGAACCTCGCCGCCCACCTCGAGGCGCACACGAAGGTCGTCGGGCAGCCGATCCTGATCGACGAGAACACGCGGGGCGGACTGGGCGACGGGATCCGCATCGAGTCCCACGGGGCGGCCCAGCTCAAGAGCCGGAGCCAGGCGGTGCCGGTCTACTCGGTGAGCCCCGGCCAGAGGTTCTGATCGCCCCGGGCGTCGACGGTCTCTCCGGGACGCCCCGGCCCGGCCGGACTCGCTAGATCTGCCCCGTGGTCGCGCCCCAGGCCTCGATGCGCCGGACGTAGCCCGGATCGTCGTAACGGGCGAGGGTGAAGGCCGGCGCGTAGTCGGGCAGGGCCGCGCCCGTGACGTGGGCCGCCAGGAGCTCGCCGCCCGCGCAGCTGGCCATGATCCCGAAGCCGGAGTACGCGCCGGTGAGATACGCCCCCGGAACCGGAAGGGGCCCGATCAGCGGGCGGTTCTCCCGCGTCTTCACGTAGTAGCCCCCATCGACGTAAGCGCGCGGCAGCCGCTCGAGGTAGCCGCGGAAGGCCGGCACCATCCGCGCCATCCCGCGGAGGACCAGCTCCTGGTAGTGCGGAGGCTCGGGCAAGGGGTAGACGACCGGGGTCGGCTCGGAGTCGTAGGACCAGAGCACGAGGATCGTCTGGCTCTCCGGGCTCGCCCCCTCGGGCCGCGTGTGGACGCCGGCCGGGAACGGCCCGAGCATCCACCGGAGGTCGGGATCGGCCGCGAGCGCCTCCCGCTCCTCGGTGCTCCAGTCGAGCGTCTGCGCGTCGTCCCAGATCAGGAATGGCGCGTCGCGCGGGACGGCGCCGAGCGTGTCCTCGATCGCGATCTTGTGATGGCGCTCCGAGAACACCGGCAGCGTGATGCCGAGGAGCCGCGCGGCGTCCGGCAGGAGCGGCCCGGCCGCCAGGACCAGGCGCGGGGTGGCGAGGGTCCGACGCCCGCCGGGACCGTCGATCGTGACCCCGGTGACCTGGCCCCCGGTGAGGTCGACGGCGGCGAGCCGCCCCTCGACGAGCTCCGCCCCGGCCCGGCGCGCGCCCTCGAGCAGGTGCATCCCGAGCTGCTGGCCGGAGAGCCACCCGCACCGGCGGGCGTGCAGGATCGCCACCGTGTCGGCCGCGACGTAGGGGAAGTGCTTCCGGATCAGGGCGCGGTCGAGGAGGAGATCGATGCCCGCCGGCTCGCGGCGCCAGTCGCCGGCGGAGGGCGGCGGGTACGGGGCCGCGCCGGGGCGCCTGTCGTGGACCCGGAGGGGACCGGCGCCCCAGCCGGCCACGGTGTCGGCCATCGCCCGGAGCTCCCAGGCGCGGGCCGGGTCGGCGGTGCCGAAGACGTAGCCCCGGCGGTTCATCCGGAAGACGTCGCCGCTCGACTCGGCGAGCGCCTCCAGGAGGTCGATGCTCCGGTTCATGAACCGGACCATGGCGTCGTCCGGCCCGGGCCAGAAGTTTCGGTAGGCTTCGGTCGACTTGTCGCTGGTGAGCGAGAGCGGGGGCCGGTCGTCGACGAGGAGCACGCGCCCGACGCCGTGGCGCGCGGCCAGATGGTAGGCGGCCGCCACGCCGGCGATGCCGGCGCCGCAGACCACAACGTCGGCGGCTCCCGGCGTCACGGGCGCGCCGCGCGCGCGCTTACTCGCGGAGGCGCCGGACCACGCGCCCGACGGCGTCGACCAGCGTGTCGATCTCGGCGTCGGTGGTCATGACGCCGAGGGCGCCGGCGCAACCCGTCTGGACCAGGATGCCCTCGTTCAGAAGCCCGGTGTAGAGGCCCTTCGTCATCTCCGCGTCGTCCGCGACCACGTCGCGATAGCTCCGGATCGGCCGCGCATTGAAGTGGATCCCGAAGAGCGACGCAACCCCGGTCACCTGGCTGGGCACGCCCGTCGCCGCGAGCGTCCGGCGAAGCTTCGTCCGGAGCGACTCGCCGAGCTCGGCGAGCCGGCGGTAGATCGGCGGCGTCAGGGCCCGCATGACGGCCTCGCCCGCGACCAGCGTCATCGGGTTCGCGTTGAAGGTGCCGGCGTGGGCGATGCGCGCGCCGCCGGGCGCCGTCGGGTCATACTGCGCCATGATGTCCCGCCGCCCGCCGAAGGCGCCGATCGGCAGACCGCCGCCGATGATCTTCCCGAAGCAGGTGAGGTCCGGGGTCACGCCGAAGAGCTCCTGGGCCCCGCCGGGCGCTACCCGCAGGCTCTGCACCTCGTCGTAGATCAGGACGATGTTGAGCTCTTCCGTCAGCTTCCGGATCCCGCGGAGGAACTCCGGGTCGCCGGGGACGTAGCCGAAGCTCGACACGATCGGCTCCATGATGAGGGCGCCGACCTCGTCCTTGTGGACGCGCAGGATTCGGTCGCAGGCGACCAGGTCGTTGTACGGGAGCACGATCACGTCCCGGAGGACCCCCGCCGGCTGCCCCGGGTACTCCGGGATCGCGGTCGGCCCCGCCGGATCGAGCCGGTCCGCCGGCGGCTTGACGCTCACGGCGACGTGCTCGTGGGCGCCGTGGTAGCCGCCCTCGAACTTGGCGAGCTTCCCCTTCCCCGTGAACGCCCAGGCGGCCCGGATGGCCATGAGAGTCCCCTCGGTCCCCGAGTTCGTGAACCGGATGGTGTCGAGCGAGGGGATGCGATCGCAGAGAAGCTTCGCGAGCCGGACCTGCACCTGGGTCGGCGTGCTGAAGGCCGTGCCCTTGCGCGTCTGCTCGCCGAGCGCCTCGACCACCATGGGGTTGGCGTGGCCCACGATGAGGGTCGTCGCGTTCAGCATGAAGTCGAGGTAGCGGTTGCCGTCGACGTCGTAGACGTAGTGCCCGTCCCCATGATCGGCGAAGAAGGGGTAGGGGGCGAAGTGGGCGGTGCCGCGCGAGCTGCCGCCGGGCAGGACCGCCTCGGCCTCCGCCTGGAGCGCCCGGGACTTGGGAGTCTTCGCGACGTACCGCTCGATCTCGCGGGCCAGCGCCATCGACGTCATTCCGCTCTCCTCGGCGGCGCCGGACGGTCTCGGGAGCCGGCGCCCAGGCCGAAAGGATTCCACGGCGGCCGGCACGCCGCAAGGCCCCCGCAGGAGCCCGGCCCTTTGACGGCGCGGGCCGGGCCCGGCATGCTGGACGGTGATGGACGATCGGACCCGGCGCGCGCTCGAGCGCGATCGCACGATTGACATCACGACGACCGGCCGCGCGACCGGACGCGCGCGGCGCGTCGAGATCTGGTTCCACAACCTGGACGGCCGTCTCTACATCACCGGCACGCCGGGGAGCCGCGACTGGTACGCGAACCTGCGGGCGCACCCGGAGCTCACCTTCCACCTGAAGGAATCGGCGCGCGCCGACCTCCCCGCCCGGGCCATGCCGGTCCTGGAGCCGGCGGAGCGCCGGCGCGTCCTCTCCCGCATCCTCCAGAACCTCGGTCACGCCGGAGACCTGGAGGCCTGGCTCCGGGAGAGCCCGCTGGTGGAGGTGGAGATCCTCAACGTCGAGGCGGACGGACGAAAGGAGCGACGCTGATGGCAGTCCGCATGTCTGAAGCGGAATGGCGGGGCGACCTGCGTCAGGGCAAGGGTACGATGCGACTCGGGAGCGGGGCGTTCGAAGGCGCGTACTCGTTCCCGTCCCGGTTCGAATCGGGCGCGGGCACCAACCCCGAGGAGCTCATCGCGGCGGCCCACGCCGGCTGCTTCTCCATGGCCCTCGCCGCCGGGCTTTCGCGAGCCGGTCATCCTCCCACCCGGATCCACACGCGCGCCCGCGTCCACCTGGAGCGCGAGGGCGAGGGGTTCGCGATCACCCGGATCGAGCTCGAGACCGAGGGCCAGGTCCCCGGCCTCACCGCCGCGGATTTCCAGACGCAGGCAGAGGGCGCCAAGCAGAACTGTCCGGTCTCGAAGGCGCTCGCCGGGCCGGCGATCACGCTCCGAGCCACGCTGGTGGGCTAACCGGGACCGCGCCATGATCGGTGTCCCGGGCGCCGCGCGCGCCTGGCGCAACGGGGAGCGCGTCGCCGCCGCGGTCTCCAGCCTGGCGCTGACGCTCCTCGCCGCGGTGGTCGAGCCCCAGTCCGGGCAGGGCGCGCCGAACCCCATGTGCCCGCACCTCGACACCTGGAATCCCCGGGGCATCAAGGGCCCGAACCGAATCGACAACCTGATCGTGCGATTCCCGGCAGGAAGCGCCTCCCAGCGGGGCGGCACCTGCTCCATCCTGGTCGACGCGTCGTACACGCGCGCGCGCGAGCGCTCGTACTCGTTCATGGCCGCCGGCCAGTTCCTCGTCAACGAGCGGTTCAGCCGGTCGTCGGACCGCGACTCGGCGGTGTCGGGGACGCGCGCGTTCTTCCTCTTCCCGAGGCCGCGCCGGCTCACCCTCGAGCCGCAGGCCCCCCGCGGCACTGTCACGGTCCGCCTGGACCCCGTACGCGTGGTGGAGATCGACGCGACGGGATTCATCCGCCGCATGACCGGAGCCGTCCTCGAGGAGGCCCCGGCGGTAACGGCGATGACCCACGGGGGCATCGTCTTCAAGCGATTCGAGGGGGTGATGCTCGACGCCGGCTGGGGCCAGGGCGAAGTCGCGTTCCACAAGTTCCCCGACGGGGAGTCCACCTTCACCGACCGCGGCGGGCGAACGTGCAGCGCCCCCAACCGGCAGATCTTCAGCTACGCGGACCGCCACCGCCCGGAGCTGGCCTTCGGAAGTGATCTCGAGCTGGCCCGGTTTCTCGCGGCTCGGTGCGGACCGGAGTTCGACGTGGCCGCGCTCCAGGAGGGACCCCGGCGCGCCGACGTCTCCCCGCTCGAGTCGCCGAGCCGGGTCCCGCCGCCGCCCCGGCGACCCCAGCCGCCCCGCTAGCCGGTCAGGCGCGCGAGGGCCGGAGCGCGCGGCCGGGAAGCGCTGACGTCCGCCGGCCGTCCACGAGCACGGGCTCTCCGTTCACGAGCACGTGGTCGACGCCCTCGGCGGGCTGGCGCCCGTCCGCGTATGTCGCGCGGTCGCCGACCCGATCGGGGTCGAAGACCACGAGGTCCGCGGCCATCCCGGGGCGGATCAGCCCGCGGTCCCCGAGCCCGAGCCGCCGCGCCGGGTGGGCCGCCAGATGCTGCACGGCCTCCTCCAGGGTCCACGTGCGCGCCTCCCGCACGTAGTGGCCGACGTAGCGGCCGAAGCAGCCCCAGCCCCGCGGATGGGGCCGGCCGCCCGCGAAGATGCCGTCGCTCCCGCCCATCATCGCCGGGTGCCGCATCAGCGCGGTCACGTCGGCCTCCGTCCGCTGCCGGTGCGGCGCGACACAGCCGACCGCGAGCGCCGACGCGACGAGGACGTCGCACACGAAGTCGATGATGGCCTCGGGGCCGGTGCTGCCGGTCGCCCGCTCGGCGGCTTCGGCCAGCGTGAGCCCCTCGTAGCTCCGGTAGGCGACCGCCTCGACGTAGCTGAGCCGCACCTGGTCGACCGGGCCCCCAACCGCCGCAAAGCCCTCGGCCCTCAGCCGGGCCCGGACCGCCGCGTCGCCGAGGCGCACAAGCGTCGCGTCGGCGCCGCCCTCCTGAACCCACGGCGGCAGCGCGACTTTGCCGAGGATCGAGGAGCCGGCGAGGTACCCGTAGAGGTCGAAGGCGACGTCGAGCCCCCCCGCGCGCGCCCGGTCGAGGTGGGGGAGCACGAGGTCGGCCTGGCTGTTGAAGTGCGAGATCAAGGCCGCGACGCCCGCCTCCCGCCCTATGCGGAAGACCTCGTCCATCGCCCCGATGACGTTGTCGGGCGCGTAGCCGCGCATATGGGTGACGTAGACGCCGCCGAAGGGCGCGACCTCCCGGCAGAGCTCAGCGAGCTCCTCGGTCGTCGCGTAGCGGCTCGGGATGTACTCGAGCCCGCTCGAGAGCCCGACCGCGCCCTCCTCCATCGCCTGGCGGACGAGGCGGCGCATCCGGCCGAGCTCGTCCCGCGTCGCCGGCCGGGGCTCGAGCCCCATCGCGTCCATGCGGACGTTCCCGTTCGGGACGAGGCACGCGACGTTTACCGCGGTCCGGCGGTCGAAGCACGCCAGGTACTCCGCCATAGTGGACCACCGGTCCGGCACCTCGAAGCGGCCGCTGAACCCCGCCGTGTAGCGCCGCATGTAGGACAGCGTGGAGGGCGAGGCCGGCGCCATGGCCACGCCGTCCTGGCCCAGGAGATACGTGGTAACCCCCTGGCGGATCGCGGCCTCGTGGAGCGGGTCCGCGAGGAGCGCCAGATCGGCATGGACGTGGGTGTCGACGAAGCCCGGCGAGACGACGCGGCCGGCAACGTCGAGGCGGCGCCGCGCCTCCGCCTGGCCGAGCGCGCCGACGGCGGCGATCCGGTCCCCCCGGACCCCCACGTCGGCGCGAAACCAGGGGCTGCCGGTGCCGTCGACCACTCGGCCGCCTGTCAGCACGAGATCGAACATGAGCGCTCCTTGTCCGCGCGCGGATGGTCCTCCCGGTCGCATGCGCCGGAGGCGCGCGCCCGGCTATTGTAGAGGGCGGGAGGCGATCGCGCCGTCAGTCCTTCGCGGTCACGCCCAGCCGCGCGAAGAAGTCGTTCCCCTTGTCGTCGACCACGACGAAGGCCGGGAAGTCCTCCACCTCGATCCGCCAGATGGCCTCCATCCCGAGCTCCGGGTACTCGAGCGCTTCGACCTTGCGGATGAAGTCCTGCGCCAGGCGGGCGGCCGGTCCCCCGATCGAGCCCAGGTAGAAGCCTCCGTGGCGGCGGCACGCGTCGGTGACCACGCGCGAGCGGTTTCCCTTGGCGAGCATGACGTGGCTGCCGCCCAGGGACTGGAAGAGGTCGACGTAGGCGTCCATCCGTCCAGCCGTGGTCGGGCCGAAGCTTCCCGACGCGTACCCCTTCGGCGTCTTGGCGGGGCCGGCGTAGTAGACGACGTGATCCCGCATGTACGCGGGCATCGCCTCCCCCGCGTCGAGGCGCTCCTTGATCTTCGCGTGCGCGATGTCGCGGGCCACGACCATGGGCCCGGTGAGGGCAAGGCGGGTCCGCACCGGGTGCCGGGAGAGCTCGGCCCGCACCTCCGCCATCGGCCGGGTGAGGTCCAGGCCGACGACGTCGCCCCGGAGCACCGCCTCGTCCACCTCGGGCAAGAAGCGGGCGGGATCGGTCTCGAGCTGCTCCACGTACACGCCGTCGCGCGTGATCTTCCCGAGCGCCTGCCGGTCAGCCGAGCACGACACCGCGATCCCCACCGGGCACGAGGCGCCGTGGCGGGGGAGCCGGATCACCCGCACGTCGTGGCAGAAGTACTTGCCGCCGAACTGGGCGCCGATGCCGAGCCGGCGCGTCATGTCGTGGACCTCGGCCTCGAGGGCCAGGTCACGGAACCCGTGGCCGCGCTCGTTGCCCTCGGTTGGCAGGGTGTCGAGGTAGCGGGCGGAGGCGAGCTTCGCGACCTTCAGCGTGTACTCCGCCGATGTGCCACCGATCACCACGGCCAGGTGGTACGGCGGGCACGCCGCGGTACCGAGCGACCGGATCTTCTCCTCCAGGAACGCGGCGAGGCTCCGCGGGTTCAGGAGGGCTTTCGTCTCCTGGAAGAGAAAGCTCTTGTTCGCCGATCCGCCACCCTTGGCCATGAACAGGAATCCGTACGCGTCGCCGGGAACGGCATGGATCTCGATCTGCGCCGGCAGGTTCGAGCCGGTGTTGACCTCCCGATACATGTCGAGCGGCGCGAGCTGGGAGTATCGCAGGTTCCCGGTGCGGTAGGCTTCAAAGACGCCCCGCGCGATGGCCGCCTCGTCGCCCCCGCCGGTGAGGACACGCTCGCCCTTCTTCCCCATCACGATGGCGGTGCCGGTGTCCTGGCAGGACGGCAGCACGCCACCCGCCGCGACACACGCGTTCTTGAGGAGCTCCAGGGCCACGAACCGGTCGTTGGCCGAGGCCTCGGGGTCCCGGAGGATGCTCCCGAGCTGCTGGAGGTGGCCCGGCCGATAGAGGTGCGCGATGTCGCGCATGGCCTCCTGGGTCAGCCGGGTGAGGGCCGCCGGGGCGACCTCGAGGAATGCCTGCCCCCCCGCCGCGACGGGGACCACGCCGTCCCGGGTGACCAGGCGATAGGGTGTGGCATCCTCACCGAGCGGCAAGAGGTCCTGGTGCACGAACTCGGCCATGGGCTCCTCCTGAGGAGAATGCCCGGCTCGATTCCGGGCAGCCTCAGGATAGTCGATCCTCGGGCGGAGGGCGTGGCCGGTAGCGCAGGGAGCCCGGCTCGGCGCCGGGACTCCGTGGTAGCATACGCGGCCACGCGGGAGTGACGGGCCGTCCTCGACCTGTGATCGGGCGGCGTCGGCGCGCCTACCCCCGACCATCCGCCCAGGACAGCGGACATGGAGGTCCCGGCAATGCGGCTCGGGAGCCCGGGATGGCCCATCCCGCTCTGCGGTCTCGTCCTCCTCGGCCTCGCGACCGCTGGCTGCGCGACACCGGTGTGGCCGACCTCGATCGCCTCCGGGGCCGCCGGGGGCGTCTACCAGCCGGTCGCGGAGGCGATCGCGCGCATCGCCCGTGAGACGCCTGGGCTCAACCTGCCGCTCACCGTCGAGTCGACCGGCGCCTCGGTCGCCAATCTCCAGCTCGTCGAACACGGCAGGGTCCAGCTGGCGCTCGCCCAGAACGACATCGCCTACTACGCGGAGCAGGGCAAGGCCCTCCCCGCCTTCCGCGGGAAGGCGCTGTCGAATCTTCGGGCCATCCTGTCGCTCTATCCCGAGTACGTCCAGATCGTGGCGTCGCAGGCCTCCGGCGTCGCCTCGGTGGGAGACCTCCGGGGCAAGCGGGTCGCGCTCGGCCCGGAAGGCTCGGGAACGGAGCAGAATGCCCTCCAGGTCCTGGAGGTCTACGGGCTCAAGCCCACCGATCTCGGGCGGGCCGCACGCGTCGACACCGCCGAGGCGGCGACCCGGCTCGGCGCCGGCACGCTGGACGCCGCCTTCTTCACGGTGGGGGCCGGCTCTGGACTGGTGCGGGATCTCCTCGCGGACGGGCGCGCGCGACTGATACCCGTGCCCGCGGCCCAGATCGCCCAGCTCCGCGCCAAGCAGCCCTTCTACTGGGCTGACGAGATCCCGGCGGGCACGTACTCAGGCCAGCCGGCCGCGGTCTCGACCCCCTCGCTCCGGGTGCTCCTGGTGACCACGGCCAACGCGGACGAGGACGCGATCTACGGCCTGACCCGGGCGCTCCTCGACAACGTCCCGAAGCTCCAGGCAGCCCATCCGGCCGCGCACAGCGTGTCGACAGATACCGCGCTCCGCGTCGTCACGGTGCCGCTCCACCCGGGCGCTCTCCGGCTCTACCGCGAGCGCAACATCCAACAATAGGCGGCGTGCGGGACGGCCGCCGGCGGCGCGGCGGGCGGATCTGCGCCGCATGGCTCGCGCTCCTCGCCGCCGGCTGCGCGTCGGCCCCCCCCGCGGAGCGGGGTCTCGCGCTGACGGTCACGGACATGACCCGAGGGCGCGTCCTGGCCCGAGAGCCCGTCGAGGCGGGGGCGCTGGTCGACCTCGCGTACGTACACTCGACCGAGGGCCGACCCGTGCGGGCGACGTTCCGCGTCGAAGCCGACGGGATGCTCCGCTTGGTCCAGACGGCTTTTCCCAGCGTCGGCCCCGGGCTGCCGGCGCTCGGCCCCGACGGCTCCTGGACGATCCAGGACGGGGTGATCCGCGTGCAGGGGTCCGGCGACCCCATGTCAGAGCTCCGGCTTCGGGTCGTGCCGCTGACGCGGCACCAGTTGATCCTGCCGTCCGGCCGCGCCCTGGACCTGGGAGCCCTCGTGGGGGCTGGCGACGCCGTTCGCGTGGCGGTCGAATGAGGCCCCCCCACGTGCGTCAATCGGCGGATCTAGGCGCCTCCCCCTGTAAACTCGGAGCCTGAACGGAGGAGGCCGATGCCGAGTTCGGACGCCGAGGCGGCGCGCCCGCGCGGGCGTGTGTTGGTGGTCGATGACGAGCGGGACCTCCTCGAAATCCTCGGGGCCATGCTCACGGAGGTCGGCTGGCATGTCGATACCGCGCCGAATGGACGAGCGGCGCTCGTCCTCGTCGACGCCCACCGCTACGACGTCGTCCTCTCGGACATCGACATGCCCGGCATCAACGGCGTCGAGCTTCTGCGGGAGATCCGCGCGCGCGATCTCGACGTCCCGGTGCTGCTCATCACCGGGCATCCGCGGGTGGAGACGGCCGTGGAGGCGCTGGAGCACGGGGCGCTGCGCTACCTCCAGAAGCCCCTGCGGGAGCGGGACCTCCTGACGGCGGTGGAGGACGCCGCGCGTCTCCACCGGATGGCACGCCTCAAGCGCGAGGCGCTGGCCGCGATCGGGCTCGAGGACCGCCTGCCAGCCGACCGCGCCGGCCTCGAGACTCGATTCAATCACGCGCTCGCCACCGTGCGCCTCGTCTTCCAGCCGATCCTGCGAGCAGCCGACGGCACCGTCTTCGGGTACGAGGCGCTCGTCCGCACCGAGGAGCCCAGCATCCCGAGCCCCGGCGCCCTGTTCGAGGCGGCGGAGCGCCTGGGGCGCGTGCACGAGGTCGGCGGGGTCGTCCGCGACCGCGCGGCGGCGTTCCTGACCCGAGTGCCTTCCCTGACTCTCTTCGTGAACCTCCACGCGCTCGAACTGATGGACGACTCCCTCCTCTCCCCAGCGGCGGCCCTCTCGGGCCACGCGAAATCGGTCGTCCTGGAGCTGACCGAGCGAAGCTCCTTCGAGCACGTGCCGAACCTCCGGGCCCGCGTCTCCCTGCTGCGCCGGCTGGGCTACCGGCTCGCAGTGGACGACCTCGGCGCCGGCTACGCCGGCCTCAACAGTTTCGCGGCCCTCAACCCCCACGTAGTGAAGCTCGACATGACGCTCGTGCGCGGGGCCGACCGCGAGCCGGTCAAGCAGCGGGTCATCGGCTCGATGGCCTCGCTGTGCCGGGAGTTCGGCATCATGGTGGTGGCGGAGGGGATCGAGACACCGGCAGAGCGGGATACGGTGATCTCGCTCGGGTGCGACCTGATCCAGGGCTACCTGCTCGGCCGGCCCATGGAGCTCGACGCGGTGCTGGCCGCGCACGAGAGCCGGCCCTCCTCGCCCGGCGGCGACCGGTGACGGCCGGTCGCCCGGGCCGGATGCCGTCGAGGCGCCCCGACGGCCCGGGGAATTACGGCGCCCAGGTTCTGCGCAAGAGTCGTGCCAGCGAATAGGCAGCTCTCGTGAGGTGCGCTCTCGTGCGACCCCCGTGAGTCTGTCCCGATTTCTCGCAGGCCGCACGCCAACTTCACCGGAACAGAGGAGCCGTGGTTATAGGGGGCCTTCCGTGGAATTTGCAATCTGCTTCACAAGGAAAGCTTTGAGTCGCAAGCTCGTCAGGATCGAGCGGTGGCCGGCCATTTGGTGCCGGCCGGGCGGCCATATTGGCATCGCTCTTGTCTGATAAGGAGAAATACCTGGGCGCCGAAAGGTGAGGCAGGAAATCCGTCGGGAACTCGCTCGGAGCGTCGACGTACTCAGCGAGATGGCGGACGATGAGGCGCTCCTGAGCTCCGTCGAAGCGCAGCTTAGAGCCGCCGCATACGAACGTATGATGCCTCGTCGCCGAGCAGTTCCCGACACCTACGACCGAGATTGGTTCCGGCCTTTCTTTCGCACGATCGGGTTTGTCCGTGGCGCTTCCTTGAACCCGAGTCGGGGCGATTCGTGTCGGCTGGGTGGGCGCGCTCCAGCGCGTCGACGTGGAGGTCCGTGAGAGCGCGGATGCGGACCTGGGAGGCGACACCGTCCGCGGCAGCAGTACTCCGAGCGGCCTAGGCGGCGCTGCGCTCCAAGCTCCTCGGGCATCGGAGTAGAAGTCTGCTCCAGCCCCAGCGTGCGCAGGCCAACGGCCGAGCCGGCCGGCTGGCGCCCAGGCTGGCCTCGGCCTGGGTAGAGATGGGCCTCCATAGCCACGCGGCCACCAAAGCCCGGGGCGGGCCAGCGCCAGGGCCGGCTCAGGGTGTTGAAAACGTAGTCTACGGAGACGTCACGCTGTTCCGCTACAACGTCTGAGCGGCGCTACGGCGGTGTTCGCGCGCTTCCGGTGGATTCCGACAATCCATCACCGCCTGCACGAGCGACCAGATTCGGCAGGTTGACGTGCCTGGCAGCATGCTCGGCGAGGAATCGATTGAAGCCGGGGCTGTAGTGCACATCATCGACGATAGCCTTCCGGCCGCTCCCCCACAGTCGAAAGAGATCCCCCAGGTAGATTCGCCCCCCCGCCTCCTGCAACTTCTGGAACACCGGCTGCACCACCGCACCTTCGC
>DATAFX010000108.1:0-41328 GCA_036257195.1 Candidatus Methylomirabilota bacterium
GGCACGGCCGGTCGGCGTGTCCCGCTCCCCGCCGAGCTCCTTCACCGCGGGCCGGTTCCGGAACTCCTGGACGATGTCCGCCTCCCAGTCGGCGGCCCGGTTGCGCGGGTTGGTCGGGTTGAGCGTCGCCTCCTTGTAGAAGTAGTCCGGGTACTTCTTCCGGAGCTCGGTGAGGGTCTCGGTCGCGGCGTAGGCCGGCACGCTCTGCGGCAGGAACGCGCGCATCAGCTGCAGGTCGAGGTGCGGCCGCACCTGGTTGATCGTGTAGCCGCGGACCGCCAGCGCGGTCTCCATCATGAGGCTCGCGTTCCGCGCCACCTCCTCCCGCGCGTTGCGGATCAGGAGGTCGCGCGAGACCCAACCGGCGACGGCCAGGCCGACCAGGAACACGAGCAGCAGGACCAGGTTGAACTTGAGCCGCAGCCCCATGTCTTCCTCCCCGGTGTCCCGGCCGCCCTCAGCGGCAGCCAGCCAGCTCGCCGTAGGCCTTGGTGAACCCGATCAGACTGAAGGTTGCCGAGTGCGTACCCGTCGCCGGCCATTCCGGCCAGAACCGAAGCTGCACGCGAAGGCGGGCCCCTGCCTTGAAGAGCTCGACCAGCCGGCCGTACTTCGTGTCGAATAATGCAGTCTTCGTGCCACCGAGCCGGTCCATTGGCACCAATGGCTCCTGGTCGACGACTAGGCCGATGTCCGAGAAGCTCGCATCCAGGTTCGACCCCGATGTCACGACTACCGAGCGGCTGTCGACTGTGACGTACGCCGTGGTGGTCTGGTAGCCATCCGGGAGCGGCTGGCGGGTGGACTCCACGATACAGCGGTTCCCGGGACCGTCGGTCCGTGCCACGGTCTTCACAGACCACTCCTGTGCCGCGACCGGCCCGGCCAGCGCCAAGATGGCAAGGATTGCCGTCCAGACGAAGCGACCCCCAGAGACCCCAGGACTCCCGCGCATCGACATCCGGCCCGACCCGCTCGAGTAGTGTAGGGGACCCACCGCCCCGGCGGAACGGCTTTTTCGACCCGCCTCATCCCCGCCATGGGCCTGCCCGGCCGACCGGCTCCGGGCTGGCGACCGGGACCGAGCCGAGCCCGGGCACCCGTACAATGGCCCGGTGGAGCGGACGACGGCGGCATGACCTGCCTGGCCTGCGGCGGGCGCTTCGCGGCCTTCGCGCGCTACGGCCTCCGGCCTCGCCCCGGCCTCTGCCCTCGGTGCGGCGCCAAGCCCCGCCACCGAGCCCTCCTAGTCTTCCTCCGCCGCTGGCTTCGGCCGCGGCTCGGCGACGGGACCGAAGTCCTCGACATCGGGCCCTCTCGCCCCGCGACTCGCTTCGTGCCGCGCCGCCGGACGATCGGCCACGCCCGCTACACCGCGATCGACCTGGACCGCCGACCGCACCATGCCCGGCTCCGACCGCCTCACCGGTTTCTGCGGATGGATGCCACTCGCCTGCGGTTTCGCGCGGGAACGTTCGACCTGATTCTCTGCAACAACGTGCTGCCCTTCGTGCCGGACGACACCGCGATCCTCGCCGAGATCCGGCGCTGCCTCAAGGCGGACGGGGTGGCGATGGTGGACGTCGACGTGCAGGTCGCGCGGACGACTCCGGCCGCCCGGCTACGCCGGCGCGACCCCCGCCGCTTCACGGCGGCCTACGTCACCATCAACGGCTCGCACCGCTTCTACGGGCGCGACTATCCCCGTCGCTTGCGCGACGCGGGGTTGTCACCGCTCCGCTTCGACTCCCTTCGCGGCCTGGGACGCACCTTCCGGCGCTCGCACGGTCTCAAGACCGACGGGCGCGTGTACCTCGCGTTCGCCAGCCCGGCCGCCGCCCGGGCCTTCGCCCGGCCGGCTCGAGGCAGGGTCAGCGGACCTTCTTGAGCTTCCCCGTGACCGTCCGCAGCACCTCGCCGTCTCGGACCCGCGAGTAGCGGAGGTTCAGCCCGCCGGTCACCAGCGCGTACTCGTACGTCTGCATCTCGTAACCGCCAGATTCGGTCACGAACAACGCGTACCTCCACAGCTTGTCGCCTTCCAGCCGGGCCCACATGTACGGATCGCCGACCAGCGGATCCTTGGGCACGGCGTTGCCGAAGACGTCGGTCCGCATGGCCGAGCTATAGATGCCCGGGCGCTTGCTCGGGAGGAACGCGATCGTGTACTCGTCGCGCCGCGGCTTGTCGTTGCCTCGCTTGAGCACGACCGTGAAGCTCACCTTGAAACCCTTGCCCTGGGACGCGATCTCGGCGTTGATGTCGCGCTTGTCGAGGCCGTCGCCGCTCTCGGAGAGAGCCTCCCCGACGTAGGCGCCATAGAACCGCTCGATCCCACCCCCCTGGGCCTCCGCGACGGCCGCGGTGAACAGAATGCCCCCCACGAGACCGAGCAGTCTTCCGGAATACCCTCCTCGGTGCATGCGCTCCCCTCCGGATTCACGGCCTCGAGCGAGCCGCGCCCCGCCGGCCACGCCGTCCCGGGCGTCGGTGCTCGTAGACTACCACGCGGCCGCCGCCCGCGATGAGCGGGGCCCGCCGGCACCACGTCACCGGCACCACGTCGCCTTGCGTCCCTACAGGCCTCGCGCTAGGCTTCTTCCGGGGGACGCGTGCAGGCGGCGCGCTGCGACGGTGATCCCCGGGAGGAACGCGATGCACACCCGCCGCGGCTGGCTCGGAATCGGCCTCGCGCTTGCGCTCGGCTTTGGGCTCGGGCCCATTGCCGCCGGCGCCCCCGGCGGGGAAGCCCCCGCGCTCACCAAGCTCGTCGCCGCCGGCAAGCTCCCGCCACTCGCCCAGCGGCTTCCCGAGCAGCCGCGCGTCCTGGCCACGGAGGCCGAGGCGGTCTACGGGGGCGACCTCCGGATGCTCATCGGCACCCTGAAGGACATGAAACTGGCCTTCGTGTACGGATACGCCCGGCTGGTCGGCTTCGATCGCGACTACCGCCTGGTGCCAGACATCGCCGAGCGAGTCGAAGTCGCCGACGGCGGGCGGAGCTTCACCTTCCACCTCCGCAAGGGCCACCGCTGGTCGGACGGCGCGCCGTTCACCAGCGCGGACTTCGCCTACTGGTGGAATCACGTCGCCAACGACGACGAGCTCTCGCCGGGCGGGCCGGCTGCCACCCTCCAGGTCGAGGGCGAGCTGCCCCGGGTGACCTTCCCCGATCCGTTGACGGTCCGGTTCCGCTGGTCGCACCCCAACAACCTCTTCCTCGCCGACCAGGCCAGCGCGTACCCGACCATCATCTTCCGGCCCGCGCACTATCTGAAGCAATTCCACCGCGCCTTCGTGAATCCCGACGCGCTCCGGAAGCTGGCGCGCGCCGAGGGGCGCCGGAACTGGGCGGCCCTCCACAACAAGAGGGACGCGATGTACCTGATGGACAACCCCGACCTCCCGACGCTCCAGCCGTGGCACCCCACAGTGGGGCCGCCGGCCCAGGTCTTCGTCGCGGAGCGGAACCCCTATTTCCACCGCGTCGACGAGCGCGGCCGGCAGCTGCCCTACATCGACCGCCTCGTCATGGCCCTGGCCGAGCGGGCGGTCATCCCCGTGAAGACCTCGACCGGCGAGGCGGACCTGCAGGCCCGCTACGTGTCGTTCGACCAGGTCCCGTTCCTTCGCAAGAACGAGCGCCTGGCCGGGTACCGTGTCTACCTCTGGAACACCGGCGTGCCGTCTACCGTGGCCATCTACCCGAATCTCACGACGAACGACGCGGTCATGCGGAAGCTCCTGCAGGACCGGCGCTTCCGTCAGGCGCTCTCCCTCGGCGTGAACCGGGACGAGATCAACAAGATCCTCTACTACGGTCTCGGCCTGCCGGGCCAGAACACGGTGCTGCGGAACCCCGCGGGCCACGAGGAGCCCCGCATGGCCTATGCCCGGTACGATTCGGTCCAGGCCAACCGGCTGCTCGACCAGATGGGTCTCACCGGACGCGACTCGCGCGGGTTCCGGCTACGGCCGGATGGCAACCGCCTAGACGTGATCGTGGAGACCTCCGGGGATTCGACCGAGCACACGGACGTGCTGGAGCTCGTGAAGGACACGTGGGCCGAGCTTGGGATCGAACTCCTGATCCGCCCGAGCCAACTCGAGGTGTTCCGACGTCGGGTCTTCTCGGGGGATGCCATGATGAGCGCCTACGAGGGGAACTTCGGCTTCGGCCTGCCGACGCCGGACATGAGCCCGGACTGGCTCGCGCCGGTCAGCGAGCAGCAGCTCCAGTGGCCGAAGTGGGGGGCTTACTTTCAGAGCAAGGGGAAGGACGGCGAGCCGCCGACCCTCCCCGCGGCCCGGCATCTCGCCCAGCTGTACCGGCGGTGGCTCGTGTCCACCGACCCGGACGAGCGCGTGCGCATCTGGGCGGAGATGCTCGACCTCAACGCCGAGGAGGTCTTCACGATCGGCGTCGTGGGGGGGACCCTCCAGCCGGTGGTCGTGAAGAACGGGCTCCGGGGGATCCCGGTCAAGGGTGTGTATTCGTGGGATCCCGGCTCCCACTTCGGGATCTACAACCCCGACACATTCTACTGGCAGAACGGGCGCCGCTAGCGCCCCGGCGGTTGGGCCCCGCCGAGGCGCCGCGGGCGCCTTACTTCGGGTGGGCGAAGGCGGCGGCCGGCACCGCGACGGGCTTGGCCTTGGCGTCGCTCCCGACCGGCACCCAGCGCAGCACGAGCGAGGCGGTGCCCTTCTTCTCGTAGTACAGGATCTTGATCGGGTACCACCCCGGTTCCTCGATCTTGACGTCGATCCGGTCCGACGTGTCGTCCGAGTGGACACTCGGGTCCTCGTAGAGCAGCTTGCCCCCGATCTCGACGCGCACGCCGTCGTTGGACGTCACGTCGAAGCCGTAGGTCCCCGGCTTCTCGAACCGGATGAAGCCGGTTATGAGGGCGCCGACCTGGTCCCGCTCCTTCGTCGTGAGGACCGCGCCCTCCCCCATGCGGTAGTCGAGCTGGGGCAGTGGTTTGCCCGGCTCGAACTTCTTGGTGTCGAACTCCTTGATGTGGTTGAAGCGTCCGAAGACGTAGCCGACGGCCAGGCCGGGCTGCAGCTTGTCGGCTGCCGGCTGGGGTTCGGCCGCCTTGAGCCCGGTCAGCATCTGAGCCTGGGCCATCGTCGCGCCGAGGAGCAGCGCGCATCCGACCATCATCCCAGCCACACCTCGCACGGATCGTGCCGTCATCGCATCGCTCCTGTCTCGTGTGCCGTCCACTCGAACCCGCCCCTCCGTCCCGGAATGCGGGCCGATTCTAGAGCATCGCCACCGGTGACACAAGCCGGCGGGCCCGGCTCGGATCCCCGCCTCACGAGTGGCTCTGGTGCTGCTGCAGGAGCGCGCTCGTGCGCTCGATCCGCTGGGCCAGGACGGTCATGACCTGCATGCTGATCTCAGGGCTCTGCCGGACCAGGTCCAGGAATACCTCGGCGGAGATCTTGAACGTGACCACCCGGTCTCGGGCGCGGACGGTGGCCGTGCGCCTGCCCTTGGAGATCACGGCGGTCTCGCCGAACAGGCTGTGCCGCCCCATCGTCGCCGCCATGATCTCACGCCCTTCGTGGTCCCGGAGGAGCACCTCGGCTTCCCCCTCCGTCACGATGTATACGGCGTCGGCGGGATCGCCCTGCCGGACGATCGTCTCCCCGGGCGCGAACTCTACCACCTCCGCGGTGTAGGCGATCAGCTTCAGGCGGGCCGTCGGCAGCCCGGTGAAGAAGGGAATCTTCCGGAGGGTCTCGACGTCGCGCTCCAGCGGCTGCATGTCAGTCTCCTTCCGCGACCCGCACACCGGCCTGGGTCGCGATCCGGCGCAGCACGCCGTTCTCCTGGGCGATCAGCTCCCGGTACGTGCCGGTCTCCACGACCGTCCCGGCGTCCAGGACCACCACGCGATCGTACTCGCGGGCGAGGTCCGGTCGCTCCACGGCCGCGATCACCGTCCGGTCCTTCATGGCGTCCAGCACCCGTTGGTGGAGCTCCGCGCGCTCCCCCGGCTCGAGGGCGGTCATCGCGCCGTCGAGAATGAGGATGTCCGGCCGCTTGAGCAGTGCCCGCGCCAGGGCGATCCGCTGTCGCTGAGGCAGAGACAGCCGGCCGCCGAACAGGCCCACGTGGTGATCGAGCCCGACCTCCAGCACCAGTCCCCGCAGGCCCTCCGCCTCGAGGATCTCCTCGACGATCGCGTTGACCTTTTTCACCGCCAGGCTGCTCGTCGCGACCACCTTGCCGAAGAGCAGGTTGTCGAGGAGGGTCCCGTCCGCGAAGTACCGCTCGCGGTCGTAGGGTACGAACGACGCCGCCTCGTCGGGCGCCAGCGCTTCGGGGAGCCGGCGGCGCGCCGCGAGCACCTTCGTGACGAAGGGTTCGTCGATACGCCCCAGCCGGTGGCGGGCTGGGATCAGGCGGAGCGCGAGGCGAATCAGCCGCTCGCGGTCGGCCGCCGCCAGCTGGTCGAGGGAGCCCCGGCCCATCCGCGCGACCACCTGCGCGTACTCGGGCAACTCGCTCGCCGTGAGCAGGCTGAAGCGCGCGAACAGCTCGTTGTCGGCGGCGATGTCCTTGAAGATCTCGACCATGTCCCGCGCCACGTCGGCGCCGAGCTCGACCAGCAGACCCTCCAGTTCCACTTCGGCCACCACCGCGCGGAACTGGGGATGCTGGGCGAGTCGCTCCAGCGCCAGCGGGCTAAGCGGGCTGTGACCGAAGAAAATGTTCTCCCCGATCGACGCGTAGGACGAGAAGCGGTCCCGGTCGAAGAACTCGACGGCCGTCTCCTGACCCTCACCGGCGAATCGGGTGGCCACCAGGCGCCGCGTGGTCAGGACACGCTCGGCCACCTGCGGGTGGCGGGCCGGATCCACCCGCGAGCGGAGGCCGAAGGCGAAGAGGTCGTCCTCCAGCCCCACCAGGCGCACGACCTCCAGGGCGGCCGCGACGAGCCCCGCCCGGTCCGTCACGTCGAGGGGCGACAGGTCGAGCCAGTCCTCCCCGCCCAGGCCCAGCTCGGCGTCCGGCTTCTTGACCCGCCGATGCCGGAGCCCGTAGAGCAGGTTGTCCAGGACGGATCCGGTGAAGAGTCGCGCGTCCGCCGAGACGAAGCCGATCGCGCGCCCGGCCACGCTCGGGGGGATCTGGGCCAGGTCCGTCCCGTCCAGCAGGACCGAGCCCGTGTAGCCCGTCAGCTTGGCCAGCACCTGGGCCAGCGTGCTCTTGCCGCTGCCGGCGGTGCCGACCAGGGCGACGCTCTGGCGGGCCCCCAGGGTGAGCTGCACGTGGTCGAGCGCGTGGGTTCGCCCGTCCAGCACGACATTGGCCTGGCGAAGGTCGTAGGCTCCGCCCAGGGCCGGGGGCGGCTCGCGGGCGGCGTCGTCCTGGGAGAACTCGCCCCGGAGGTCGGGCGGATCGAAGTTCGCGATGACCTGCTCGTACTTGACCCGCGCGTTCTCTCGCAACTGGAAGAAGTTGATCAGCTCGCGCCACGGCTCGTTGAGCTGGCTGTAGGCCTGGAGAAACGCTACCAGGATGCCCAGGTTGAACGTCTCCGGGTGATTGATGATGAGCCATCCGCCGACCAGCAGCAGGATGAACTGGCCGAACTTCTCCAGGAAGTTGTTCAGCCACTTGATCAGGTACTTCAGGTTGTAGATGTTGAGCCGGATCCGGAAGATCCGCTGCAGCTGGTGCCGGAATCGGCCCGATTCGTAGGCCGTCGTGTCGTTGGCGTAGATCTCCTGGAGCCCGCCCACCGACTCCTGGATCCGGTCCGACAGCCCGCGCACCATGCGGACGCGGTCGCGGGACATCGCACTCACCTTGCGTTGGAGCCGCCGGATGAAGACGATCTGGATGGGGAAGAGCACCATGCTCACGAGCGCCATCCACGGGTTCGCGTACACCATGTAGCCGAGCGTCCCCACCAGCATGGCGCCGTGGAACGCCGGCGTGGAGAGCGCCAGCCCGAAGTAGCCTCCGAGGTCCTCCACCTCGCCCAGGATCATCGCGACGAGCTGGCCGGTCGAGGTGCTCTTCAGATGAAGCAAGGGGAATCGCAGGATGCGGTTGTACAGCTCGCCCCGGAGGTCCCGGAGCATGGTCTCCGAAATGTAGCCCTCGAGGTTCTGCTTCACGTATTTGAACGCGCCGTTCAGGATCACCGCTCCCAGGAACAAGCCGCAGAGCCAGAGGAGCGCCTCGAAGTTCCGCTGCCCGATCGCCTGGTTGATGATGCGCTTCTGGAGATCGAGCATCACCGGATTCAGCCCGAGCCCGAGGATGAAGCTGATGGCGATCAGGATGAGCTGGGTCCGCAGGCTCCGCTTGATGATGTAGCGGTGGAGGTTCCGGTCCATGCGCGCTGGTGGTCGGTGCCTAGGAGTACGGGTCGGCGGCGTCGCGCAGCCCGTCTCCGAGGAAATTGAAGGCCAGGACCGTCAGCACGACCATGACCACCGGCGTCAGCAGCCAGGGGTAGAGCGCGACGGCGTTCATGTTCTGCGCCTCGGACAGGAGCACCCCCCAGCTCGTGATGGGAGGCCGCAGGCCCAGCCCCAGGAAGGACAGGGCCGTCTCGCCGAGGATCATGTTCGGGATGGACAGGGTCGCCGAGACGATCAGGTGGCTCGTGAAGGCCGGCAGGAGGTGCCGCCGGATGACGTAGGGCGGGGAGCCGCCCATCAGCACCGCGGCGGTGGCGAAGTCCTCCTCGCGCACCGCAAGGAGCTTGCCGCGCACGCTACGGGCGAGCCCCGTCCATTCGAGGATGCCGAGGATGACCGTGATGCCCACGTAGACGAGGATCGGGTCCCAGCGGGGCGGCAAGGCGGCTGACAGAGCCATCCAGAGCGGCAGCTCGGGGAAGGCGCGGATAACCTCGATGAACCGCTGGATCACGATGTCGATGGTCCCCCCGTAGTAGCCGGACAGTCCTCCGAACACGAGCGCCAGCACGAAGCTCACCGTGATCCCGAGCAGCCCGACGGTGAGGGAGATGCGCGCTCCGTGGATGATCCGCGATAGCAGGTCTCGCCCCAGGCGGTCGGTCCCCAAGAGGAATAGCGTCCCACCTTCCTCGACGCCGAACAAGTGCCGCTCCGCCCGCCAGAGTCCCCACATGTGGTACGGCTCCCCGAGCGCCAGGAACTGGATGCGGTACAGGGTCGAGCGGTCCTCCCGATACTCGCGCTTCAGGTTCTCCATGTTGACGGTGAGGAACTGTCCGTAGACGAACGGCCCCAGGAACCGGCCTTCGTGGAAGAAGTGCACCTGCTGCGGCGGGGAGAACACGTGATTCGGGTGGCGGCTGCGAAGCTCGTATGGGGCCAGGAACTCGACGAACGGGATCGTCGCATAGAGCACCACCAGAAACCAGAGGGAGATCATCGCGAAGCGGTGACGCCGGAGGCGCCACCAGATGAGCTGCCACTGGGAGGCGAAATAGTAGCGCTCCTGTTCGGAGGGGCCCAGGCGCTCGGCGGCGACCGGCAGGCTCTCGGCGGCCGGGATCGCACTCACCGGGTCTGCCCGCCCCCCTGCCGGATGCGCGGATCCAGGGCCGCCAGGGCAAGATCCGAGAGGAAGACCCCGATCACGGTGAGCAGCGCCAGCACCATCAGGAACGACCCGGCGAGATACATGTCCTGCGACCGGAGCGCCCGCAGGAGGATGGGCCCGGTGGTCGGCAGCGACAGCACGATCGAGACGATGATCGCGCCTGAGATGACCTGCGGCAGCAGGTTGCCGATGTCGCCGATGAAGGGGTTCAGCGCGATCCGGAGGGGATACTTGAGCAGGATCCGCCGCGGGGCCAGTCCCTTGGCGCGCGCCGTGACGACATACGGTCGACGCAGCTCGTCCAGCAGGTTCGCCCGCAGGCGGCGGATCATCGCCGCGGTGCCCGACGTACCGATGACGATCACCGGGATCCACAGGTGCTGGAGCATGTCCCACACCCTGGCCCAGCTCCACGGGGCGTTCTGCATGTCCGGGGAGAACAGCCCCCCCACGCTCGTCCCGAAGTACGTGAAGGAGATGAACATCAGGATCAGCGCGAGCAGGAAATTGGGTGTCGCCAGGCCGAGGAAGCCGAGAAGCGTGAGTCCGTGGTCGGACCAGCTGTACTGATGGGTCGCCGAGTACACGCCGATCGGGAAGGCCATCAGCCAGGTGAACAGGATCGAGCCGAACGACACGACGAAGGTGAGCAGGATCCGCTCCCCGATGATGTCGGAGACCGGCCGGTCGTACTCGAACGAGTATCCCATGTCGCCCCGCACCAGGCCCGAGACCCAGAACCAATACTGCTTCCAGAGCGGCTGGTCGAGCCCGAACTCCTGGCGGAGGAACTCGACCTTCGCGAGGTCCGCGCGCTCCCCCGACGCCTCCAGGTCGCTGATCATGGTCTCCAGGTAGTCGCCGGGCGGCAGCTGGATGATGATGAACGTCACGAGCGAGATCAGGAACATGGTCGGCAGCATGAGCAGCATGCGCTGGATGAGATACCGTCCCATCGTCAGCGGCCCTCGACCCCGGTCCGGGCGGGACTCACGGGCGGCTCACGCGCTCCGCGCGGCGGGCCGGCGGGGCAGTGGGGTCAAGTGAAGCTCCTCGGCCCGGTGGCATCGCGCGAGGTGGTCCGGCGCGACCGCGCGGATCTCGGGCGTCTCGACCCGGCACCGGTCGATGGCGTACGGGCACCGGAGGGCGTAGCCGCATCCCGGAATGCCGCCCGTCGGCGGCGCGGTGGCGTCGCGCACCGACCCGAGCGTGGCGCCCCGGAGCCGCGGGTCGGGCCGGAGCACCGCGGCCAACAGCGTCTCGGTGTAGGGGTGGCGGGGGCGCTCGAAGAGCTGCCGCTTCGACGCCAGCTCGACGACCCGGCCCGCGTACATCACCGCGATGCGGTCGGCTACGTAGTCGATGACCGCCAGGTTGTGGGAGATGAAGAGGTAGGTCAGGCCGAGCTCCGTCTGGAGATCCTTCAGGAGGTTCAGGACCTGCGCCTGGACCGAGACGTCGAGCGCCGACACCGGCTCGTCGCAGACGACCAGCTCCGGGTTGAGCGCGAGCGCCCGGGCGATCCCGATCCGCTGCCGCTGCCCGCCGGAGAAGGAGTGCGGATAGCGGCGGAGGTACTGGACGTTGAGGCCGACCATGCCCATCAGCGCCTTCACGCGCTCCTGGATCTCTTCGCGCGACCCGCGGCCGTGGATCCGGAGGGGCTCGCCGATGATCTCGCCGACCGGCATGCGAGGATTGAGCGACGAGAACGGGTCCTGGAAGATCATCTGGATGTGGGGCCGGAGGGCCCGCAAGGCCCGGCCCTTCAACAAGTCGACCCGCACCGTCTGCCCCCCGACCCGGAAGAGGATCTCGCCGCGGGTGGGCTTGAGCGCCCGCAGGACGAGGCGCGCCGTCGTCGTCTTCCCGCAGCCGCTCTCGCCGACGAGGCCGAGCGTCTCGCCCTTCGCCACGTCGAAGCTCACCCCCTCCACGGCCACGACCGTCCCGACCTGGCGCCGCGCGAGGCCGGCCAGCCACGGCTGGTAGAGTGGAAAGTGCTTCGTGAGGTCCCGCACCTCGAGCAGGGGCTCGGTCACGCGTCAGGCTCCCGCCGGCACGGCCACGCGCTCGGGCAGCGATCCCCGCTTGTAGCAGGCGACGAACCGGTGGTCGGCCAGGGCCCGCAAGGCCGGCATCGCGTCCCCGCAGAGGGCGGGCTCACCCTCGGGACAGCGCGAGAGGAATGGGCAGCCCGGAATTGGCGCCAGAGGGTCGGGCACCGTGCCCGGGATGGTCTGGAGCCGCTCGCCCTCGGCCACACCGAACTGAGGGGTGCTGCGGAGGAGCGCCTGGAGGTAGGGATGCTGGGGGTCCTCGAAGAGTTCGCCGACCGGCCCCGTCTCCATGACGTGCCCGCAGTACATCACGGTCACGAAGTCAGCCACGTGGGCGACCACCCCGGGATCGTGCGTGATGATGATCAACCCCATCCCGTACTCGCGCTGGAGCCGCACGAGCAGATCCAGGATCTGCGCCTGGACCGTCACGTCCAGGGCGGAGGTCGGCTCGTCCGCGACCACCAGGGCTGGCCGGCACACGAGGGCCATCGCGATCATCGCGCGCTGACGCAGGCCTCCCGAGAGTTCGAAGGGGTAGGCATCGACCTTCCGCGTGGGCTCCGGGAACCCGACGGCCTCGAGTGCCTCGATGGTCGCGGCGCGCGCCGCCCCCCGGCCGAGATGCCGGTGGAGCCGCACGACCTCGCCGATCTGGTCGCCGATCGTGTGCACCGGCGAGAACGCCGTCATCGGCTCCTGGAAGATCATGGCGATCTGCCCGCCGCGAACGGCCCGCATCGCCCGCCCGTCGGCCGCCAGCGTGGCCAGATCGACGGGGGTTCCCCCCTCGCGGGAAAAAAGGATCCGCCCCCCCTCGATCCTGGCGCGGCTAGGAAGGATCCGCATGATCGACTGGGCAAGGACGCTCTTGCCCGACCCGGACTCCCCGACGATGGCCATTGCCTGACCACGATCAACCGTGAAGGAAACGCCGTTTACCGCCCGGACGATCCCCTCGTCGAGGTAGATGGACGTCCGCAGCCTCTGGACCTCCAGCAAGGGGGCGCCCATCGCAGGTATGACTACCATTCCGGGAGGATCGGAGGCAAGGGCCCGGCCGCCCCCGCGGGACCGCCCGGCGCGCGGCCGAGGCCACTCCGGGTGGGCCGGGCGGGGGGCCCGACAGGCTTTCCTTTTCCGCGGCTTTTTGGTAAACGTGACCTGCTTAGGCCTCCAGGCACGGCCCGCCCCGCGGGCGGACCGGGAGGCCACACCCAGACGACACCCCTGGCCCCTGACGCGGTCTCGCACCCGCTCCGGGGCCCCTGTGGGAGGGAGATGTGGGAGGCGTTCGATCCGGTCACGGATCCCGCGGACTGGGCGCGGATGACCCGGCCCAGTACCGGGTCCTGATCTACAGCCACGACTCGTTTGGGCTGGGACACCTCCGGCGCTGCCGGACGATCGCCCACTCGCTGGTCGCGCATCAGAAGAAGCTCAACGTCCTGATCATGAGCGGCTCGCCGATCGTTGGGCGCTTCAGCTTCCGCTCCCGCGTCGACTTCGTCCGCGTGCCCGGCATCATCAAGCGGCGGAACGGTGAGTACACCAGCCTGAATCTCGACTTCCACGTCGAGCAAACGCTCGCCCTCCGCGCCTCCATCATCGAGCACACCGCGCGCGTCTTCCGGCCCCACCTCTTCCTGGTCGACAAGGAGCCGCTCGGGCTCCTCGGCGAGGTGCAGAGCACGCTCGCGCTCCTCCGCCGCAAGGGCGGCACGCGACTCGTCCTCGGGCTCCGCGACATCATGGACGACCCCACGTCGCTCGCCGAGGAGTGGCGGCGCAAGCGCGTGATCCCGGCCCTCAAGCGGTTCTACGACCAGATCTGGGTGTACGGGCTGTCGCAGGTCTACGATCCGATCGAGGCCTACGGGTTCCCGGCCGATGTCGCCGGCAAGACGACGTTCACGGGCTACCTGCCGCGCGAGACGAACCCCGAGGTCACCCTGCCTGCGGACGTCCAGGCCATCGTCCAGCAGGGTCCGTTCCTCCTCGTCACCCCCGGGGGCGGCGGGGACGGCGCGCTGCTCGTCGACGCGACCCTGGCGGCGTACGAGCGCTTCAACGGCCGCCTGCCGTGGCCGGCGCTCGTGGTGTACGGGCCGTTCCTGCCGGCGCGGGAGCGCGCGGCGTTCGAGCGGCGGGCGGCGCGGCTCCCGCGCGTCACCACGCTCGAGTTTCACGAGCACCTCGAGAATCTCGTCGAGAAGGCCGCCGCCGTGGTATGCCTCGGCGGCTACAACACGTTCTGCGAGGTCCTGTCGCTCAAGAAGCGCAGCCTGATCGTGCCGCGCGTGACGCCGCGCGCCGAGCAGCTGCTCCGGGCCCAGGCCGCCGCGAGACTGGGGCTCGCGCAGACGCTCGATCCCGGCCGGCTAACGCCCGAGACGCTCGCCGAGGCGGTCAGCCACCTGCCGGAGCAGCCGCCGCCCGCCACCCATCGGGTTCCGGGCCTGCTCGACGGCCTCCGCTTCATCAACCAGGCCGTCGCGAAGTGGCGCGTCGAGGGGCCGCCCCGGCCGGGGATCCGCGGCCTGGACCCTCTCGATGCCCTCCGGCGCCTCCACCCTCGGCGAGCCGGCTGACGCCCCAGGCCGCCGGCCGCGGCCGAGCGGCCCTTGATGACGCGCCCCCTGATCCTCGTGGTCCTGAAGGGCTACCCGCGCGTCTCGGAGACGTTCATCGCCCACGAGCTGGCCGCGCTCGAGCGTCGGGGGCTCCCGCTCCACATCGTCTCGCTCCGACGCCCGTACGACGCGCTCACGCATCCGGTTCACGCCACGATCCGCGCCGCTGTCAGCTACCTGCCGGAGTACCTCCACGAGGCGCCGGGCCGCGTGCTCCGGGGCCACGTCCGCGCCCTCGCCCGGGCGCCGCGCCGTTACGGGCGGGCCCTCGGGCTGTGGCTCCGGGACCTCCTGCGTGACCCCACGCCGAACCGCGGCCGGCGGTTCGGCCAGGCCGGCGTGCTCGCGGCCGAGCTCCCGGCGGGCGCCGCGCACCTCCACGCCCACTTCCTCCACACGCCGGCTTCTGTTGCCCGCTACACGGCAGCCATGACCGGGCTCGACTACAGCCTCGCCGGCCACGCGAAGGACGTGTGGACGACGCCGGACTGGGAGCTCCGGGCCAAGATCGCCGAGGCGCGCTTCACCGTGACGTGCACGGCGGCCGGGCGCGCCCGCCTGGACACGCTCGCTCCGGGCCGGGTTGATCTCGTCTACCACGGCCTCGACCGCCACCTGTTCGCCGCACCGACAACGTTCGGCTCGGAACGCGATGGTACCGACCCGGCCAACCCGATCCGACTCTTGGCCGTCGGACGCTTCCAGCCCAAGAAGGGATACCTGACCCTCTTCGAAGCCGTAGCGCGCGTGCGGACTCGGTTCCGCCTCACGGTGGTGGGCTACGGCCCCCTCGACGCCGTCCTCCGAGCCCGGGTGGAGGCGCTCGGTCTGGCGGACCGGGTCACATGGGCGGGGCCCCTCGACCAACCGGCGGTCCGGGCCCAGTACCGCGCGAACGATCTCCTCCTCGTCGCTTCCGAGGTCGCGCCCGACGGCGACCGTGACGGGCTCCCGAACGTGGTGGTCGAGGCGCTCTCTCAGGGCTTGCCCGTCGTCGCCACGCGGGCCGCGGCCATCCCCGAGCTAGTGAATGACGGGGTCCACGGTCGGCTCGTCCCGCCCGCCGACGTCGGCGGACTGGCGGCGGCCATCGAGGCGCTGGCCAGGGACCCGGCAGCGCGGCGACGGATGGGCGCGGCGGGCATCCAGCGGATCGCCGACGGCTGGGACCTCGACGTCGGGGCCGACCGGGTCCACCGGCTGCTGCGGGCGACGCTCCCCGCCACTCCCGAGGCTGTCGCGGGCGCCCGGGTCCCCCGGGGCGTTCCGTCGTGACCCCGGTCGCCTTCTACACACCCGTCAAGCATCCGGAAGAGACCGAGCCCTCCGGCGATCGCGAGCTGGGCCGCCTCATCATGACGGCGCTCCAGGGCCTCGGCCTCGCGCCTCGCCTGGCGAGCCGCCTCCTCACCTACCGGCGTGCCTTCGACCCGGCGGATGCCGCCCGCTTGGAGCGCATCGCCGGAGCCACGGCTGCGCGACTGATCACTCGGGATCGTCGGGCCCCACCGGCGGCGCGGCTGCGGGCGTGGGTCACCTACCAGAGCTGGCATCGCGCCCCGGATCTCGTCGGCCCGACCGTCGCAGCCGCGCTCCAGATCCCGTACGTCCTGGTCGAGACCTACCTCTCGGCCAAGAGCCGCCGGACTCCGTTTCGCCCGTGGGTCAGCGCCGCGCGGCTCGCAGTCCGGCGCGCCGACCTCATCTTCCTGATGAGCCCGCGGGACCGGCCTTCGGTGGCCGCCTGCCGCGGCCCGAGCTTCGCCGCCGAACGGATCCTCGAGCTTCCCCCGGCCGTCGACACCGCGCGCTTCGACGCGACCCCGGCCCGTCGCGCGACCTGTCGCGCCCAGATGGCCGAACGGTTCACCGGGGCCGACGGGCCGGTGATCCTGGCCGTCGCCGCGATGCGGGAGGTCAAGAAGCTCGACGCGTATCGCCTGCTCGGCGGCGCCCTCGAGCGGCTTCACGCGGCCGCGCCCAGCCGACCCTGGCGACTCGCGGTCGTCGGCGATGGGCCCGCCCGTCCGGCGGTCGTCGCGGCCCTCGGCGCGCTCCCCGCCGCCCGGGTCGCGTTTCTCGGATCCCTGGAGCCCGAGGTCCTGCCCGCCGCGTACCTCGGGGCCGACCTGTTCGCCTTTCCGGGGCGGTTCCACGTCGTCTACCTGCAGGCCGCCGCGTCCTGCTTGCCCGTCGTCGCCTGCACGGGGCCCGAGCCCGATCCCATGGTGGCCCCGGACGGCGCCCTCCTCACCCCGCCCACACCCGACGCCTTCGCCGCCGGCGTGGCCCGGCTCCTGGACGATCCCGCCCTCCGCGCCGCGATGGGCGCCGCTGCCCACCGCTTCATCGCGAAGGACCGGACTCTGGAGGCCTTCCAGCGCCGGCTGGGCGCGGGGCTCACGATCCTGGGCCTCCCGTGCGCTCGATCTACGTCGCGCTGATCCGTCACGCGCCGACGGCGTGGAACGCCGACCGGCGCGTGCTCGGCCAGGCGGACCCGCCGCTCTCCCCCGAGGGTGCCGAGCGGGCGGCGCGGTGGCGGCTTCCCGCCGACCTCCGCGCCCGCGCGACGCATGGGCAGCTCGGCTGGGTGGTGAGCCCCTTGCGGCGGGCCGTCGAGACCGCGCGGATCCTCGGCGCGTCCACGCCCGTCGTGGAGCCCCGGCTTGCCGAGCAGGACTGGGGCGAGTGGACCGGGTGGACGCGCGCCGCCGTGGGCGGTGCGGCAACGGAGGGCGGGTGGCAGATGCGGCCGCCCGGGGGCGAGTCGCCGGCCACTGTCCTCGCGCGCGTCCGCGCGTGGCTCGACGAGCTCGCACCCGGGGACGGGCCGGACACCTGGGCGGCGGTGACGCACATGGGCGTGATCCGGGCGGTCGTAGCCGCCGCGCTTCGCTGGAACCTCGACGACCCCGCTCCGGTCCGGCTCCTCCCCGAGCGCCTCCAGCGTGTGCGCCGTCGGGGTGACGGGCTCCTCCAGCTGGTCGGGCTCAACGAGTCGCTCGAGCCGTGAGCCGAGGTCCGATCCTCTTCTACTGCCAGCACCTCCTCGGGCTCGGCCACCTCGAGCGGGCGGCGCGGATCGCGCGCGCGCTCGATCGGGCCGGCGAGCCCGTGATCTTCGTCCAGGGCGGCCGCCCGGTGGCGGGACTGGACCTCGGGGGCGCCGAGGTCGTGGCGCTGCCCCCGCTCGTGGCGGCGAACGAGGCGGCGAGCGGGATCGCGTGGCCCGACGGCCGCCGCCCGACGCCCGCCGAGCTCGCCGACCGGCGGGACCGGCTGCTCGCCTGCCTCCGGACCGTCGATCCCAGCGTGGTGCTGCTCGAGCTCTTCCCCTTCGGGCGGCAGGCCCTCACGTTCGAACTGGGGCCCCTCCTCCTAGCGGTCGCCGATGACCGCGCGCGGCGCGGCGCCGCCGCCCCGCGCGTCGCGGTGAGCCTCCGAGACGTGCTGGTAAGCAAGGGGAACCAGCCCTGGTTCGAGCTGGCCGCCGTCGCGGTCGCGCTCCAGTGGACCGATCGCGTGCTCGTCCACGGCAGTCCCGACGTGATCCCGCTCGATCGGACCCTCGCACTGGCCACGCGCCTGGGCGACCGGCTCGTCTACACGGGATATATCGGGCCCGGCGGACCCGCGATGGGCGCTCCGCACGGCGAGGTCGTCATCTCGGCCGGCGGCGGGCAGGTCGGCGCTCCGCTCTTCCGCGCCGCTCTGGCGGCCTGGTCCCTCACCACCGCCGCAAGGGAGCGGCCCTGGCGGGTGGTGACGGGGCCCTACCTCGCCGAGGCCGCGCGCCTCGAGCTCGACCACCAGGCTGACGGGCTGCCGGCTCGCGACGGCCGCCCGGCTGTCGTCGTCGAGACCTACCGTCCAGATCTCGGCGCGCACCTGGCGGGCGCGGCCCTGTCGGTGAGCCAGGCGGGGTACAACACCGTGCTGGAGCTGGTCGCGCACCGCGTCCGGGCCGTGGTGGTGCCCTACGAGGGCAGCGGCGACGAGCAGCCGCTCCGCGCCCGGCTCCTCGCGGAGCGCGGCCTCCTCGAGCTCCTGCCCGAGGGCGAGCTCACCCCGGCCCGCCTCGCGACGGCGATGGATGCCGCCCTTGTCCGGCCCGGCTTCCCCGCCCCGAGCCGCTTCGATCTGGAGGGAGCGGCACGGTCGGTCGAGATCCTCGGCGAGCTGGCCGGAGGAGTCCGGGCCGCGCGGGCTCAGCGAGCCGCGCGGCGCTCGTAGCGGTGGAAGTGGTGAGCATAGCCGACTTCGTCCGACGCCGGGGCCGGGGCCAGACCCCATTCGGGCTCGAGCGCCACGGCGCGATCGCTCAGGATCCAGGCACCGGGCCGGAGCCAGTCGCGCGTGCGGTCGATGACCAGACGGTGGACGCGCGTGTCCGTCGAATCGGCCCAGGCGAGGTCGAGGTGCGCCAGGATCACGCGGTCGCGGAAGCGGGCCTGCACCGCCGGGTCGGCCAGCACCGTGGCGAGGTCGCCGACCACGACGCGCTCGGGCGGCGGCCCCCAGCCCGGGATCGTCGCCAGCTCGCGGTCGAAGCAGAAGATCTCGCGGTCGGGGAAACGCTCGGCCAGGTGGGAGTACGAGCGGCCCCGGCCCAGGCCGAACTCGACGACCCAGCCGAGGCGCCCGGCGAGACGGCGTGCCGCCAGGTCGATGCTGTCGCGCTGGGCGATCTTCTGCTCGATGTGAAAGTCGAGCCGGCTCATGACGGGCCCCCCGAGCATACCCGCCGCTCCGGCCGGGTGCCACCCGCCGGCTCGGGCGCGGCGCGCATCGACCCGCCATGACCGTGACCGACGCGTGGGACAGCGCCGCGTGGAACCGGCTCTCGGCGGAGCTTGGCCGCTGGACGCCGAGAGCCGCGACGTTCTGGTGGCGCGACGACGACGCGGGCGCGGCCGGACCGGCCTTCGATCGCCTGCTGGCGCTGGCCAGGACCCACGCGGCGCCGCTCGCGCTCGCCGTGGTCCCGACCTGGCTCGAGGAGACGGCTGCGGCCGCCATCCGGGAGGGTCCTCCGGGGCTTCGCGTCCTGCAGCACGGCTACGCCCACCGGAACCACGAGCCTCCCGCGCCGGACGGCACGCGCGGCCGTTCGGCCGAGCTGGGCGCCGCTCGGCCTCCGGATTTGGCCCTCACCGAGCTCGCCGCCGGATGGGCGCGCCTGGCCCCGCTGGGGCCCGCGCGACTCCGGGCCGCGCTCGTCCCGCCCTGGAACCGCATCGCGCCCGCGGTGAGAGACGCCTTGCCCGGAGCTGGCTACCGGATCCTCTCGACGTTTGGCCCACGATCGGGTCCCATGGCAGGCACTCCACTGCGCGCGCTCAACACCCACGTCGACCCGATACACTGGCGGGCGGGCAAGCGCTTCAGGGGGGCGGCGTGGACACTGGACCAGGTCGCCAGGCACCTGGCGGACCGGAGGACGGGCCGAGTCGATTCTTCGGAGCCGACCGGGCTCCTGACTCACCATCGCGACCTGTCTCCACCGGCGTGGGCGTGCCTCGACGAGCTGCTGGGCCGGTTACGCGGGCACCCCGCGGCCAGCTTCCCCGCGCTCGACGTCTTGCTGGACGGCCGCGGTCCGTAGGATGTCCGACCACCACATCGACTGGGACGTGTCGGTTGCCGGACAGGCAACGCACGGACGCATGCTCAGGAGGGGCCCATGAACAGCCATGCGAGCGCCGGGGCCCGGGTCGGCATCGTCCTGGCACCCGGAGAGGGACGCGCCTACCCGATGGGACGGATCACCGCCGTGTTCAAGGCCGACGGTGACGAGACGCGGGGGGCGTACTCGATCGCCGAGTGGTGGCTGGAGCCGCACACCGAAGGCCCCGGAGCGCATGCCCTTCCGGAGGACGACGTCTTCTACGTGATCGAGGGAACGATGAAATGCATCGCTCGGATGTGCCGGGCTTCGGCACGCGGGCGGACCGGCTAGTCCAGTGCTTGGTGGGCCTGAAGCAACACCTGTTTCAATACAGTGGCGACCTCTTGTACTAGAGGTTCTTGAAGCATAGTAAAATGATTGCCCGGTACTTCGTGGATATCCAAGCCTCCTTGGCTAATACGACCCCAACGTTTGAGAGGATCACGCGGATTCTCCCTGGCTCGCAAGAGGATGACGCGCCCCGGGTATGCCTGCGGTGCATAGGCGCGCCGAGCCCCAAAAGCCAACCCGAGAAAGTAGCGCATGCGCAGGGCCATAGGAAGCACTCGCCCTGTGCGAAGGTACATCAAGCACATTCGCGCGAGAAGATGATTGACGTGCTCTTTGAGGCGCGTGAACCTCGTTCCCTGCTCTGCGCTGCCTTCATCGGGTCCACCCGCGTCCAACAATACTAGCAGCCCGATCTTGTGTCCTTGGTGTAGTAGTCGCTGAGCTATCTCGAAGGCCACCAGTCCTCCGAAAGAGTAACCTCCAAGGAAATAGGGTCCCTGCGGCTGACGGAGCTGAATGGCGTGAAGATAGTCCTCGGCGATCGCCTCCACGCTCGTTGGGGAGACTCGTCCGTCAAAGGCATGAGATTGCAGAGCGTAAAAGGGTTGCTCTGGGTCCATGTGGCGGGCCAGGCGTTCGACCCCATGCATGCAGAAAAAGGGCGGTCTTCTCCCATAGGGTTTGTAGGCTAGCAACACTGGCGGTACGGCTATGCCGCCCGGAGCTTCGATCGCACGGGCCAAGGCTGCTACGGTGGCGTCCTCGACGAGTGTGGCAAGAGGTATGTCGACATGGAGCTCATTCTGGACCCGAACCAACAATTGCATGGCCAGTAGCGAATGGCCTCCGAGTGTGAAGAAATCGTCGAGGACGCCCAGTTGGTCCACCCCTAGTAGTTCGCGCCACAGCTGCACCAGCCGTGTCTCGAGAGGCGTCCGTGGAGCTGCAATAGAGGCTGCAGGCCTCATGTGTGTCGACTGGGGAGCGGGCAACGCCAAGCGATCTATCTTGCCGTTTGGGGTCAGAGGCAACGTTTCCAGGAACACGAAAGCCGTAGGTGTCATGTAGTCGGGTAGGAGGGGGATGAGGGCCTGGCGCAGTGAGGCCGTTGACGGCGACATGCCGGAGGCAGGAACCACGTAGGCGATCAGGTCGGCACCTCCGGACCGCGCCTCACGGGGGACGACCACCGCCTCCTTGACGCCGGCGATAGAGCGCAGCGCCACCTCAACCTCGGCCGCCTCTACGCTATAGCCGCGTACCTTCGCGCGAAAGCGCTTGCGCCCGAGATGTTCGAGGCACCCGTCCGGGCCCAACCGCCCCAGGTCGCCCGTTCGGTAAATACGGACGTTGCTGCCGGCAGGATCAGTGGCAAAAACCTCATGAGTGAGGGCCGGTTGGTGCCAGTAACCGAGGGACAGAAAGCGACTCTTGATGGCGATTTCTCCCACGCCACCGGATTCGATGCTCTCACCTGCTTCGTCCAGGATGACGATATCGATGCCTTCCAGTGCATAGCCTACCGGGACCGTATTGCCCGCAAGGGTTGTCGACTTGTCCATCAAGTACAGACAATTCGTCATCGTTTCCGAGCTGGCGAGACCGTTTGCAAGGAGACAGTCGGGTGCAAAGTGCGTCTTGTATAGTTCTAGGTCCGTTGGATAAACCGTATCACTAGCCAACCGGATCAGCCGGAGATCGGGAAACGTTTCTTTTCCGGTGAGAGTGCTGACGAATTGCCGAAAGAGCGGCGCGGCTGAGTGGTATAGGGTGATTGCTTCCTCACGCAGCCAGCTGGACAACAAGCCTATCCCTTCTTGCTTGATGGGTAGAGGATAGAGGCCTGCTCCGTTGAGAGCGGTGGCCAGGACGACCCCGATAGCCTGTCCTGTACCGGACGTGAACAACGTCACGCGATCCTCACTGCTAATGTGGAGAGCGTTGGTCCGTCGCATCACGTCATGGAGGAGATTCCGATGCGTGTGCATGACTCCCTTCGGCTGCCCAGTTGAGCCAGAGGTATACAGAAGACACGCAAGAGTGTCGGGCGGTACCCTCAGGTGTAGGTCTTCTCCCGAGTCTGCAGGCCGCATCTGGTCTAGGTCGATGATCTGTCGATCACTGAGCGGCAATCCCTTCAGCAACGCAACATACGGTGCTGCAGTTACGACGCATGCCGACTGCGAATCGTCTAGTATGCGAGCGAGCCGGGCCAATGGTTGCATAGGATCAAGAGGAACGAATGGTCTCCCGGCCTTCAATGCGCCAAACATGCCGACGAGAGTGTGGGCATCCGCCACCAACAGCAGCGCGACCGGCTGCTCGTTCTGCCCACAGCGCATGGTGATCGCGTGTGCCACCTGGTTGGCGAGGCGATTCAACTCTGCGTAGGTCAGGGACTGATGGCGGCTCTTGACAGCGACGTGCCCGGGGTAGCGTTGCACCTGGCGCTCGAACCGTTCCCCTAGAGATTGTTCGACTGCTTCTGGCGGAAACATCTCAAAGTGGTTCATAGGACGGACATGGGTCGAGCGAGAACCGGCGATATGAGTATCGTCCTTGGAACGTCGTGCTGAGGGCTTCACGGACTTGGCTAGTAGTGTTTGGGAGAGAGTATAGCCCTGCGGAGCCTCCCTTTCGCCAATATGAGTGAGACAACGGCCGATGAGCACTGGAGTTCGCCCTCGATGGGCCGGCGATCGAGATAGGGCGAAAGCCGTGCAGCGCCGATTCAGGCTGTCGAGCTCACCTCACGCACCCCCGGCCGGCCCGCCGGCGTGCCAGCGGGCGAGGTGCTGACGCTGGGTCGCGGCGAGCGCCTCCGGGCGGTAGAAGCGATCGTAGAACTCGACGTCGACGTGGCTCGCCTGGAAGCCGAGCACTGTCCGGAACGGGGGGGCGTGCGCGGGAAAGCGCCCGTAGCGCTCCCAGACGTACGTCGCGTATGCGATCGTCGCGTCGACGGCGGCCGGGCTCAGCGGGGCCGCCGCCTCGGCGATCCGCGCAGGCTCGCGCCACGCGCCCGTCCTCGTTCCGCGGCGGAAGACGCCATCCGGCCCGAACTTGAGCTCCACCACCGCCCGCACCGCCGCCTCCATCGACCTGTGGTACGGCGGGCAGTACGGGACCAAGAGGGGCCGGCCGGCGTGCTCGAGCCCGCGGGCCAGGGGGACCCCGACGTCACGCCCGAGCAGGCGGGTCAGCCATGCCAGGGGCCGCGATAGGCCGAGGTAGCGGCTGGCCGGGAGCTCCTCCATCCGGAAGCCGAGCGCCCGGAGCCAGCCGAAGGGGTGCGCCGCCCAGTGCGGGAACCCCCCGAGACCGAGGGCCTGCACCATCAGGCCGAGGTTCTGGATGACCATCCCCTGCTCGATCGTGGCGAACTCGGTCACCAGGCTCTCGAGGTCCCGGATCGTGAGGACCCGGCCCTCGCGCGGGTCGTCCTGGAGGTGCCCGCCCCGGCTCCGCGCGAAGCGCGCGAGCCCCGCGGGTCGGAATCCGGCGCGCTCGTCGACGACGAACGCCCCGGTGGTCTCGCCGAGGATCTCGAGGACGCCGTTCAGGTAGAGGAGCGTGAGGTCGTTGACCGGCAGGAAGTACGTGCCGGCCGGATCGTAGAGCGACCATCGATTGACGTCGAGATTGAAGGGCGGGTCGAGCGGCGCGGCGGTGCGGCCGGCGCGGATCGGCACCCGGCTCCGCCGGTAGAGCTCGACGTAGGCGCCGGCCTGGGCGAGCGCGACCAGGTCGGCGGCCTCCGCCGGGGCCAGGTCCCGCGGTCGCTTGAGAAGGTACGTCGCCTCGGCGTTGGTGACGAAGACGGCCACGCTCTGGATCGCGTCGCCGCTCCCGATGGTCCGTCCAAGCAGGCCGGCCATGATCGTGCCGCCGTGCCCTGCGGCGTAGGCGAGATCCGCGAGGGCCGGGCCCGTGATCCCGCAGGCGGCGAAGGCTAGGATCGCCTCCTCCCCCTCGGTGAGAGGCAGACCCGGATGGCGGCTCCGGTAGGCGAGCGGGCCCGCGCCCATGGCCATGCCGAGTCCGAAGCGCCGCGAGCGGCGCTCGCGGAGGGCATCGAGGAGCGGGTAGCCTCGGAGCGCCGCGAGGGCGTCGTCGGGGAGCATCGAAGACCTCCTCCGCAGCCTGTACGCCACCCGGCGCCACGCGGGTTGTCGGTGCGCGGACCCGCGGAGGGCGGGATCCAGGCCGCCGGCGTCCGCTCAGCTGCTCTCGTCTTCGACCGCCTCGGCCTCGACGTCGACGCTGATCAGCACGTCATCGCCGACGACCACCCCGCCGTCCTGCAAGTCGGCGTTCCAGCTCACTCCGAAGTCGTGCCGATTGATGCGCGTGGTGGCCGTGAACCCGATGCGCGTGTCGTCGAATGGCGAGCGACACTGACCGAGGTAGCGCACGTCCAGCGTCACCGACCTCGCGGTGCCGCGGATGGCCAGCTCTCCCGTGACCCGGTATTCGTTGCGCGCCACCGGCTCCACCCTCGTGCTGCGGAAACTGATCGCCGGATGGCGCTCCACGTGCAGGAAGTCTTCGGACCGCAGGTGATCGTCTCGTTCGGGCTCGCCCGACCAGAGGGTGTCCGCCGCGATGCTCACCTCCGCCCAGGCATCTTCGGGACGGCCCGGATCGAACTCGAGGGTGCCTCCGATGTTCTTGAAGTGTCCGCGCACGTAGGTGATCATCATGTGCCGGACACAGAACTCCGCAGCCGTGTGAGCCTCGTTCAGGATCCACCGAGCCATCTCACCCCTCCGGCTTCAGTCCGGCCTCCCCAGTCGACGTCGAGTCGCTTCACCGGACTGGGCAACTCATCCGATTCCCTAGAGGTCGATCCGCTCGGAGGCCGGCAGCGTGAGGAACTCGACGAAGGGGTCGTCGAGAGCGACCATCTCGAGGAGCTCCCGCGCCGCGTCATAGTGCGCCTGCGCATACGCGTCGTCGCCGACCGCGGCGCGGATCTTGGCGAGCTCCTCCCACATGATGCCGCGCACGAGCTCCGGCGTGACCGCGCGCCCCTCGGCGAGCCGGGTGCGGTGGTGGACCCACTGCCAGATCTGAGACCGCGAGATCTCGGCGGTCGCGGCGTCCTCCATAAGGTTGAAGATCGCGACGGCGCCGTTCCCGCCGAGCCACGCCGCCACGTACTGGAGCGCCACGCTCACGTTGTTCCGGAGTCCGGCCTCCGTCACCGTCCCGCCCGGGACGCGGACGTCGAGCAGCCCGCGGGCATCGGTCGCCACCTCGGGGCGCTGCCGCTCGAGCTGGTGGGGGCGGTCGCCGAGAAGGCGGGCGAACGGCTCCCGGGCCACGGTCACGAGATCCGGGTGGGCGACCCACGTGCCGTCGAACCCGTCCGAGGACTCGCGCACCTTGTCCTCCCGGACGCGGGTCAGCGCCACCTCGTTCACCCGCGGGTCGCGCCGGCTCGGGATGAAGGCCGCCATGCCGCCGAGCGCGTGCGCACCACGGCGGTGGCAGGTCTTCACGAGGAGCTCGGTGTAGGCGCGCATGAACGGCACGGTCATCGTGACCTGCGCCCGGTCCGGCAGCACGAACTCGGAGCGCGTACGGAACTTCTTGATGAGGCTGAACATGTAGTCCCAGCGTCCCGCGTTGAGCCCCCCCGCGTGGTCGCGCAACTCCCACAGGATCTCGTCCATCTCGAAGGCGGCCGGGATCGTTTCGACGAGGACGGTCGCGCGGATCGCGCCGCGGGGAAGGCCGAGGCGGTCCTCGGCTAGGACGAAGGCGTCGTTCCAGAGCCGAGCCTCGAGATGGCTCTCGAGCTTCGGCAGGTAGAAGTAGGGACCGCTCCCGCGCTCGACCAGGCGGCGGCCGTTGTGGAACACGTAGAGGCCGAAATCGAACAGGCTGCCCGACACGGAGGTGCCGCCGAGGCGGCAGTGGCGCTCGACGAGATGCCAGCCGCGGGGGCGGACGAGCAGGGTCGCGACGACGTCGTACAGGCGATAAACCCGTCCGTCCGGGTTCCGGTGCTCGATGGTTCGCGCGACCGCGTCGACCAGGTTCACCTGGCCCTGGACCATGTTGCGCCAGGTCGGCGTGTTCGCGTCCTCGAAGTCCGCCATGAAGACGTCCGCGCCCGAGTTGAGGGCGTTGATGACCATCTTCCGCTCGGCCGGGCCGGTGAGCTCGACCCACCGGCGCTGGAGATCCTTGGGGGCCGGCGAGACGGTCCAGTCACCCTCGCGGATCGCTCGGGTCTCGGGAAGGAAGTCCAGCCGGTCACCCGCGTCAAGCGCCGCTTGACGCTCGGCGCGACGGCGGAGGAGCGCGGCTCGCGTCGCCCCGAGCTCCTGCTCGAGTTCGCCCACGAACGCGAGCGCGGCGGGCGTCAGGATCTCGGCGAACCGTCCCTCGATCGGCCCCAGGAGCTCGATGCCGTTCCCCCTTGCCGTCACGGATCTCCCTGCCAGTCTAGCCGCCAGCTGGTGTCGCGCCGGCCGACACGGCCGCCGGGCCGTCGTCCCCCGTCCGCGCGCGTCATCGCATGCGCCCCACGCCCGGGACGAGCGGCCTCTCTGATGGCGTCGCCATCGCGGGAGACAGTCACGTCTCTCGGAGTGGCGGTGACTCCCGTGTTCCCGTAGCGGCCGAGAGCTGTTAGCGCATCGCTCGCGTGTTGCCGCTCGTAATACCCATCAGGGTGGCATGGCCACGAGGGTCGTGTCTATCCGGTCTGACGGTGAGCCCGAACATGTTTTCCAGTCCCCGGACGGCCGGCCAGTGGCTCGACCGCCTCCCCAACGCCGACGGGGGTAAGGCGGCGCGCGCGCTCCCGCCCCGGGAGGCTAGACGAGGCGCGCCCGGATCCGGGCGCTCGCGAAGTCGACGACCATGACCATCACGACGGTGACGAGAAGCACGGTGGAGGCCGCCGGGTAGTCGATCATCCGCAGGTAGGTTTGCAGGTACAGCCCGATCCCGCCGGCCCCGACGAAGCCGAGCACCGTCGCGGCGCGCACGTTCGACTCGAACCGGTAGAGCACGTAGGAGAGAAAGAGCGGGAGCACCTGGGGCAAGACCCCGAATCGGAGCACCTGGAGCCGCGTCGCACCGGTGGTGCGGATGGCGTCGACCGGTCCCGGGTCGATCCCCTCGATGGTCTCCGAGTAGAGCTTCGCCAGGGACGTGGTAGTGTACGCGACCACGGCCAGCATGCCGGGGAAGGGCCCAAGCCCCACCGCGGCCACGAAGAGCAGCGCGTAGACCAGCGTGTCGATGCTCCGGAAGAAGTTGAGCGCGGTGCGCACCGCGTAGTAGACGCTGGGCGACGCCACGTTCCTCGCCGACAGGAAGGCGAGCGGCACCGCCAGCGCCGCCGCCAGCCCGGTGCCGAGGAGCGCGATCTCGAGCGTGCCGAGCGCCCCCACGAGGGCCGCCGGGAGGACGCGCAGATCCGGCGGCACCATCCGGCGAACGAAATCCCACATCCAGGGGAGCCCCCGCACGAGCCTCGCGGGGTTGGCATCCGTGTGCCAGGCGATCACTACCAGCAGGATCGCGACGCCGAGCCACGCCGCCCGCTTCACGCCGCCTCCTCCCCGTAGATGGCCTGGACCACGGCCGGCGTTACGGCCGCCGGGGGGCCGTCGAACACGACGCGGCCCGCCCGGAAGCCGACGATCCGTGTGCCGTGCTCGAGCGCCGTCTCGAGCTGATGCTGGCTGACGACCAGGGTGAGTTGCCGCTCCTCGTTGATCCGGCTCAGGATGCCCATGATGGCGCTGCCGAGGGCCGGGTCGAGGCTCGCCGTGGGCTCGTCCCCCAGGATGACCCGCGGCTCCTGCGCCAGCGCCCGCGCGATGGCCACCCGCTGCTGCTCCCCGCCCGAGAGCGTGTCGGCGCGCCGGTCGGCGAACTCCGCCAGGCCCACCTGGCCCAAGCACTCCCGCGCGAGGGCCCGATCCCGCGACGGGAAGCGGCCGACGAGGCTCGGCCACTCGGGGACATAACCGAGCCGGCCGGCCAGCACGTTCTCGAGCACGGACGCGCGGCGAACCAGGTTGAACTGCTGGAAGATCATACCGATCTGACGGCGCGCCTGGCGGAGCGCGCCCGGATCGGCGCTGGTCACCCGCTGGCCGGCCACGTGCACGGTGCCGGCCGTCGGCTCGACGAGACGGTTGATCGCACGGAGGAACGTCGTCTTGCCCGCTCCGCTGCGCCCGATGATCACGACGAACTCACCGGGCTCGACAACGAGGTCGACACCGTAGAGTGCCACTGTGTTCGGGGGCAGCACCACCCGGAGCCCCCGCACCTCGATCATGGGGCCCCCGGCGGGGGGCGAGGCGTCCGGGCCCGGAGCCTCCGGGGTCAGCGCTTCGGGCGCCAGCCGAGCAGGTCCATCGCCGCCCGGACCGGGTCGTACTCCCGGTCCTCTGCCGGCTCGAACCCGTCGATGTCGTAGAGCTTCTTGAGGATCTCCGCGTAGGCCGGCCCTTTCATGGACAGGAGCGCCGTGCGCACCTTCGCGAAGACGGCGGGGTCGAGCCCGTCCCGGGCGCAGATGCCGCCCTCTGGAATCGGCTCGGTCTCGGCGACGAAGATGATCTTCTCCCGCTGGGCCGGGTCCTTCAGGTACTGCTCGCGCGCCTGGTCGAACGACGCGAGGGCATCCACGTGGCCGTTCAGGAGCGCCAGGAGACCAGCGTCGTGTGAGCCCGAGAAGACGAACTCCTTGAAGAACGTCTTCGGATCCCTGTTCGTCACGAGCCCCTTCTGGATCAGCAAGACCATCGGGTAGACGTACCCCGAGGCGCTGGTGGGATCCACGAACGCGATCGTCTTGCCGCGGAGTCCCTCGAGGGTCGTGATCCCCGACTCCTTCCGGACGTAGATCCGCGAGGTATACGACGTGTTCCCGTGCCACTGGTCCTTCGCCACGATCATGGCCTTCGCCTCGCGGTTGGCGAGGACGTAGCCGGCCGGGTGGACGAACGCGAGGTCGGCGGTCCGGTTGCGGAGCGCCTCGACGACGGCAGCGTAGTCGGAGGCCACGGTCACGCGGATCGGGAGGCCGACGAGCTTGCCGAGGGCCACCCCGAAGGCCTCGCCGGCGACCATCAGGTCCGTGGGCTTCTGGGACGGGGTGAGCACCAGGTGGAGCGACGTCTGGGCCGAGACCGGGCGACCCCCGAGCGCGGCGACAGCGAGAAGACCGGTGGCGAGGACGTTCAGGACGAGGCGACGGTTCGACATTGGACCCTCCCTGCGCTGGCATTACCCAGGTCAGGTTCAGGCGGTCGGCAGCGGGCGCGCTGCCCTCTCAGCTCGGCGCTCCGAGCTCCCGCGATTCCCTCGCCGTGGAGTCTAGCCGCGGCCCGCCGGACCGTCAATCAGCCACCGGCGGCTCCGCCGGTCCTGACAATCCACGTCGGGAGGCCTGACAATCCGGCCGCCGGCTGGCACCCTCCGGTGACAGTCGCGAGTCGGGCTTCGGCTGCTCCGCCTGTATTTTCAGTCAATTGCCGCACGGCGGGCCGTGGGCGCAGAGGTTGCAAAGCGGGGAGCCGTATGGTGCCGGCATTCCCCGGCGCCTTTGCAGAGGAGGACTGCCATGACACGACGCGTCGATCCGAAGCGACTCCTCGTCGCCGGGGGCCTCGCCCTGGCGCTAGCGGGGTGCGCGACTCACAGGCCGGGCGCCGGGGCAGACGCCGCCGGTACGGGAGCGAGTGACGCGAGCGCCAGTGGGCTGGCCGCGGGCGGCGCGAGCGCGGACAGCGCGAGCGGCGTGAGCGGCGAGAGCGCCGCCGTTCGGGCCCCGGGGGCGACCATGTTCCCGGTCCTGCCGTCGCCCAAGGACTTCACGGAAGCGGCCGGACTGCGGGATATCTACTTCGACTTCGATCGTTCGGCATTCCGCCCCGAGGACGCCCGGATCCTCGACGCGAACGCGCGCTGGCTCCAGGCCCATCCCGGCACGCTGGTCCTGATCGAGGGCCACGCGGACGAGCGGGGGACCAACGAGTACAACCTGGCGCTAGGTGAGAGCCGGGCCCGCGTCACGCGAGAGCAGCTCGTCGCGCGCGGCGTTGCCCCCTCCCGCATCACGCTCGTCAGCTACGGCGAGGAGCGGCCCACGTGCAGCCAGACCGCCGAGGCGTGCTGGGCGAAGAACCGGCGGGCGCACTTCCTCGTGAAGACGCCCGTGACCGTCAGCGCCCTCCAGCCCTAGCGGCGAACGCCCCGTCCGGCGCTCGCGGCACGCCCCGCCGCCGCGAGCGTCAGGACGACGGTGAGCCGAGTCCTGCCCGGTCGCCCGACCTGACACGAAGCTCCTCCCCGGACCTCACGCGCCGCGCCCACGTCAGTGGAAGTCGTGGGAGGGCACGGCGGCTCGCGCGACGAGGGGCCGGACCGCCGTCGCCCGCACGGCCGTGACGCCGTCCTCGTGCTGGAGGACCCCGTCGACCAGGAGGAAGGGCTCGTGGACGAGCGTGGCGCGCGCCCGCTCGAAGAGCCCCGGCTCCACGATGGCGTTGGCGATGCCCGTCTCGTCCTCGAGCGAGAGGAAGACGAAGCCCTTCGCCGTGCCCGGCCGCTGGCGCACGACCACGGCGCCGGCGACCCGGACCCGACGGCCGCCCGTGAGCGCGGCCAGGCCGGCGGCGGGGGTCACGCCGAGTCGCGTCCAGTCGGCGCGGCGGAGCGCCATGGGGTGCGGCCCGACCGTGACGCCGGTCCCGCGGTAGTCGGCGACCAGCCGCTCGGTCACCGTCATCTCGCGCAGCGGCGAGGGCTCCGGGGGCGCGGCGTGGCCCGCGAAGAGCGGGCCCGCCGGCCGCGCCGCCCGCTCGGCCTGCCAGAGTGCGGCCCGGCGCCGAAGTCCGAGGCTTCCCAGCGCCCCCACCTCCGCGAGCGCCGTCACCTCCTCCCGCGAGAGGCTGGCCCGCGCGCAGAGATCGTCCACGGACGCGAAGGGGCGCGCCTGTCGCGCGGCGACGAGCCGGGCGACCGCCGCCTCGCGGAGCCCCTTCACCTGCCCGAGGCCGAGGCGCACCGCGCCGTCCTCGACCGTCGCGCGCCAGGCGGAGACGCCGACGTCCACCGGGCGCATGGCCTGCCCCCGGCGGAGCGCGTCCCGGACGACCGTCGCCGGGTGGTAGAACCCCATCGGCTGGTTGTTCAGGAGCGCCGCGTAGAACTCGGCGGGGTGGTGGACCTTCAGGTACGCGCTCGCGTAGGCCAGGAGCGCGAAGCTCGCGGCATGCGATTCCGGGAAGCCGTACTCGGCGAACGCGGTGATGGCCCGCACGATCTCCGTCGCCGCGGGACCGGTGATCCCGTTGCGGGCGATGCCGGCCCGGAGCTTCGCCTCGATCGCCTGCATCCGCGCGCGCGAGCGCCGGAAGCCGAAGGCCCGGCGGAGCTCCTCGGCCTCCCCGCCCGTGAGTCCGGCGGCGACCATCCCCATTCGGAGCAGCTGCTCCTGGAAGAGCGGCACGCCGAGCGTCCGCTCGAGGATGGGCTCGAGCGAGGGATGGGGGTAGACGACCGGCTGGCGCCCCGCCCGCCGCGCGAGGTACGGGTGGACCATCTGGCCGATGATCGGCCCGGGGCGGATGATCGCGACCTGGACGACCAGGTCGTAGAAGCGCCGGGGCCGGAGACGCGGGAGCGTCGCCATCTGGGCCCGGCTCTCCACCTGGAAGAGCCCGACGGTGTCGGCCGCCTGGAGGAGCCGGTACACCGCTGGGTCGTCCGGCGGGAGATGCGCGAGGTCCACCTCGCGGCCGCCCGCTCGGCAGAGCGCGATCGCCTCCTCGAGGGCGGCCATCATCCCGAGCCCGAGGAGGTCGACCTTGATGATCCCGAGTTCGGCGCAGTCGTCCTTGTCCCACTGGACGACGACCCGGCCCGGCATCGTCGCTGGCTCGAGCGGCACCACCTCGTCGAGCCGACCCGCCGCGAGCACCATACCCCCCGAGTGCTGGCCGAGATGGCGGGGAAGCCCGACGACGGCCTGCCAAAGCAGGGCGAAGCGCTGGATCCGCGCGTCCGCGAGGTCGGCGCCGGCTCGCCGGAGGTGACCGGCGGGCGATTCCTCCACCGGATCGTGGTAGCCCCAGCCGGGGACGTCCTTGGCGAGCCGGTCCAGGAAGTCCGGCGGAAGTCCGAGCGCCTTGCCGACCTCCCGCACGGCGCGCCGCGGCTGGTAGGTGATGACGTTCGCGGTCATCGCGGCGCCCGTCCCGCCGTAGCGCCCGTAGACGTACTGGATGATCGCCTCGCGCCGGTCCCCCGAGGGGAGGTCGAGGTCGATGTCGGGCCACTCGCCCCGCTCCTCCGACAGGAAGCGCTCGAAGAGGAGGTCCATCCCGACCGGGTCCACGGCGGTGATCCCGAGGCTGTAGCAGACCGCGCTGTTCGCCGCCGACCCGCGGCCCTGGACGAGGATCCCGCGCGCGCCGGCCTCGCGGACGATATCCCAGACGATCAGGAAGTAGCCGGCGAGGTCGAGCTTCTCGATGAGCCGGAGCTCGCGAGCGAGCTGCTCCCGCACGCGCGCCGTCACCGGGCGGTACCGCCCGCACGCGCCGGCCTCGACGAGCTCGCGGAGGTAGTCGATCTGCGGGCGCCCGTCGGGGACCGGGTAGGCCGGGAAGCGGTAGCCGAGGTCCCGGAGCGTGAACCCGCAGCGCGCGGCGATCTCGCCGGTGGCCGCGAGAGCCTGCGGGAGGTCCTGGAAGCGCCGGGCCATCTCGGCCGGGGACCGGAGGTGGCGCTCCGCGTTCGGCGCGAGCCGGCGCCCGAGCGCGTCGAGCGGCATCCGGAGGCGGATGGCCGTGAGGACGTCCCAGATCGGACGCTCGCCGGGCGTCGCGTGGCGCACCCCGCCGGTGGCCACGACCGGGAGCCGCGCGGTCCGGGCGAGATCGAGCGCACGGCGGGTCACCAGTTCGCTCTCACGCGTGCCGTGGCGCTGGAGCTCCACGTAGACTCGGTCACGGCCCACGCCCTGGACGAGCCGCTCGAGCGTCGCGCGCGCCTTCTCCCGACGCCCGGCGAGGCAATCGGCGGCGAGCGGACCGTCCATTCCGCCGGTGAGACAAAGGAGCCCGTCGCCCGCCCCGTCGAGGTCGTCCCACGTCGCCCGCGCCCGGCCTTTGGGCACCCGCGCCTTCACCCGCGTGATGAGTCGACAGAGCGTCCGGTAGCCGGCGCGGGATTCGACGAGGAGGCCGAGGCGCGAGCCGTCGGCGAGCGTGAGGGCGGCCCCCACCAGGGGGCGCACGCCCGCCGCCTGCGCGGCCTTGTGGAAGCGCGGGGCGCCGTAGACGCCGTCCACGTCGGTGAGCGCCAGCGCGGGGAGCTCGAGGCGCGCCGCCTCGTCGACGAGCCGCTCGGGCGCGGACGCTCCCTCGAGGAAGCTGAAGGCGCTCTGCGCGGCGAGCTCGACGTATGGCGTCATCCGCGTCGCGCTCCCCGCCGCGGTATCCTGGCGCTGTGCGGCGGCCGCCCGTCGCGCGCCCAAACGATGCGGATTCCGGCACGCTCCGCCCTCGGCGCCCTCGCCCTCGGGATCGCAGGGGCCCTCGCGGTCGGGGAGGGATCGGTCCGCCTCGCCGCCCGGTGGAGCCCCGCGGTCCGGGATCTCGCGGTCCCGGGGGACCAGCGCGGGCCGCGCACCTTCCCCTCCCTGGCGGCCTTTCTTGCGTCATGGCCCACGCAGGTCGTCCCTCACCGCGAGTGGTTCAACTACTGGAACAACGCCCTCGGGCTGAACGACGAGGAGTTCGAGGTCCCGAAGCCGCCCGGGCGGTTCCGCGTCCTGGCCCTCGGCGACTCGTTCACGTTCGGGCTCGTGCCTTACCCGTACACGGTCACGACCCTGCTGGAAGCGCGCCTCCGCGCGGCCTGCCCGGGGCGAGACGTGGACGTCCTCAACTTCGGGATCGGGGGGTCCGGGGTCCGCGACTACCGGACCATCGCGACGCTCGGGCTCGCGACGTACGACCCCGACCTCGTCCTGGTCAACTTCTACGCCGGCAACGACGGACCGAACCTGTACCGGCGCGTCCACGAAGGCGGGGGGATCCGGCGCCTCCTCGGCGCCTCGCGCCTCTGGAGGCTCGGGCGCAACGCGCTCCGGCTCTGGCGAGGAGTCCACGACCTCGACGCCGTCCGGGCTCCGCCGGTCGGGCCCGCAAGCCACGGGAGGGCGCCCCGCGGGGGCACGCCCGTCGATCCGAGCCGTCCCGTGAGCGAGCGGGACCTCGCCCTCACCGGCCCGATCTTCACGGAGGCGGCGTTCGTCACGGTCCAGGCCGCGGAGATCGAGCGATTCTACCTTCCCGGGGATCCCGTGATGGTGGACCGCGCCTGGGGCCCTGTCCTCGCCGATCTGGAGGGGATCCGCGCGGAGGTCCTCCGCTCCGGCCGCCGCCTGGCGCTGGCCGTTTACCCGTCGGCGCTCCAGGTCTATCCGGCCCAGCGGGCCGTCCTGGTCGAGACGCTGCGGCACCATCCGCGCTACGCCTCCTTCGCTGCCGACGCGATCGATCCGTCGCTCCCCAACCGCCAGCTCGCCGCCTACTGCCAGCAGGTCGCCCTCCCGTGCGTCGACCTCACGCCGGTCTTCGTCGAGGCGAGCCGGACGTCGGCCGAGGCGCTCTACAAGCAGCAGGACGCGCACTGGACGATCCGGGGCAACCAGGTCGCCGCAGCCGCCGAAGCCGAGTTCCTGGCCCGCCTGGTGTGCCCAGGAGCGCCGAGCGCCGCGCCGCGCTGACGGCTCAGAGGGCGCGACGGCCCGACGGGCTCCCCGGGCCCGCGGGCGAGATCGGCCGGAAGCCGATCCGGCGCTTCTCTCGCCCCGCCGGCGGCGCCATCAGCTGCCGGATCGCGTCGAAGACTCCCTTGAACTGCGCGTCGTACTTCCGCTCGAGCCCGTCGATCTCCCGGCGGAGCTCGGCCACGGACCGCGCCAGCGTCCGCAGCCGCACGAAGGCGCGCATGATCTCGACGTTGACGAGGATCGCGCGGCGGCTCCGGAGCACGCTCGAGAGCATGGCGACCCCTTGCTCGGTGAACGCGTACGGCCGGTACTTGACGTTCTGGCCCGGCGTCAAGGTCACAGATTGTGACCTTGCGACGGCACCGGCGTCCGTCACGGTCACGGCGCGCGGCTGCACAGCGTGGGCTTCCTCCCAGGTGAGTCGGAACATGAAGTCCTCCGGAAACCGCTCCCGGTTCCGCTTCACGGCCTGGTTGAGGGCCTTCGTCGGGACCCCGTAGAGCGCCGCCAGATCGGCATCCAGCATCACCTTCTGCGCGCGCAGCACCAGGATCCGCGGCTCGATGCGCTCGGCCGGCACGAGCGCCGTCATCGCGCCCTCCTCCTCGAGGCGTGGCATCTCAGTCGTAGACAGCATCGACGGTCCAGGCGTCCGTGGCGAGGTCGCGGGCGAGCCGGCAGGCCGTGCCGTCCGGGAGGGCGATGTCCCATTCCTCGCGCGCCCACGTCGTCTCGGCCCACCACTCTCCCGCGGTCGGCCAGGGGCCCGCCCGGGCGACGACCGCGCCCCGGAGCCCCGCGGCCTCGACGCGAACCGGCCGGCCCCCATGGCATTCCACTTCGGCCGGACGCGGGGGCACGAGCCGGCGCCGGACGAGTCCCGCGCCGGTGACCCAGGGCGGCGGGCGGGATCCTGCGAGGCGGGAGGGCGAGCCGCCAACGCCCCCGGCCGGCTCGGCGTCCCCACCGGGGAACGGCGCCAGGAGCACCGCGTCGGGGCGATGCGTGTCGGACGCGACAGGCGCGCCCACCCGCTCCGCCCCGACGAGGGCGGCGAGCCGGCCGAGGATCTCGCCGAGCTCGCGCGGGCTCGGGCGCGGCGGTGCGAAGAAATCAGCCTGGAGCGCGGCGAGGGGCGCGAGCTCGGCCTCCACGGCGACAGCGACGACGGGGGCCGGGAGCCGCACCGTCTCCAGCTCCGCCCGGAGCAGATGGCCGAGCGTCCGCCCGTCGCGGAGCGGCGCGGCGACGTCGAGGCGGTGCTCGTGGGCGCCCCCGTCCGCGAGGCGGAGCGTCAGCCGAAGCGCGGCCGCGCCGGCCTCGCGCAGAAGGAGGCGCGCGGCGAGCTGGCCGAGGAGCCGGTCGAGGATGAAGGCGAGCGCAGGGAGGGACGGCACCTCCCAGTCGAGCGTGATGGCCTCGCGGCACGGCTCGGGCGCCGGATGCGGGACGAAGGGGCCGGCATCCAGGCCGCGGGCCATGGCCTGAAGTCGGACCGCGGCCGGGCCGAGGCGCGCCAGGAGTGCCGGTGTCGGGAGCGCCGCGAGTGCACCGAGCGTCCCGATCCCCCAGCGCTCGAGCGCCAGCCCGAGGTCCGGCTCGGGCTCGAGAAGCCCGAGCGGGTGCGGGGCGAGGAACTCCTGCTCCGTGCCCGGCGCCACCACGAGGAGGGCGCCGGCCCGCGCCGCGAGGCGCGCGAGGGTTCGCGTGGCGCCGATGCCCACTCGCACCGGCAGTCCCACCGCCTCGCCGGCTGCGGCGAGCCGCTCGCCGATCCGCCGCTCGTTCCCGAAGAGCGAGGCGAGCCCGGCGAGGTCGAGGGCGAGACAGCCGGGGTCGATCACCTCCACGCGCGGCGAGGTCGTCCACACGGCATCGAGAAGCGCGGCCGCGGCCCCGCGCTCGGCCTCGGGAGCCTCGGGCCGCCCCACCAGACCCGGCACGCGCGTCGCCGCCTCGGTCGCGCTCATCCCCGGCCTGGCCCCCGCGCTTGCGGCCTCCGGCGTGACCGCCACGACGGTCCGGAGCGTCGAGCCCCGGAGCGCCGCGACCGGACGTCCTCGGAGGGACGGGTCCTGCCGGACCAGCGCCGCGGCGGCGAACCCCGACACCCAGGCGCAGGCGTAGCGCGCGCAGGTCACCGGTGGAGTGGCAGCCATCAGGACGCTCCGCCCACCGACGCGCGGGCCAGCCCCGCGGCGGGCCATGATCGGCCGGGCTCAAGTGCGGCCCACACGAGCCGGACCCCGGCACCCGGCGCGCGGGTCCGCGACCGGATCAACCGAGCTTCGGTCTCGAGCCCCGCAAGCAACCCCGGCCCGCCCGGCGCCCAGTGGATGGCCCGTGGGATGAGCCCCACCGCGACCGTCGCGAGACTCCCGGCCACCCGCCGAGGGCCGGCGACGAGCAGCCCGACCGCCGCCTGCTCGACGGCCCGCTGCAGACGCACGAAAACGGCCGGCGGCGTGCGCCCGAGCGCCCACGGCGGCGGATCACCGAGATCGACTGCGACCAGCTCGAATCCACCGCTTCGGACGAGGATGTCCGCGGCCCGCCACGCCGCTTTAAGCTGGCCGCCGCAGCGGACCCAGAGGAGCCGGCCGAGGGGGACGCCGAGCGCGGCGGCTACGGCCGGGTCCAGGGCATCCGCCGCGTCCACGAGCGCCGCCCAGCCCCCGCGCGCCGTGGCCTCCGCAAGCGTACCGAGGAGCACGCGGGTGCGCCCGGACGTGCGCGGGCCAACGAGTTCCGTGATCTGGCCTCGGGGGAAGCCCCCCTCAAGGAGCGCGTCGAGGGGCGCGAGCCCCGTGGGAGCCCGCGGCCCGGCCGGGAGGCCAGCGCCAGGCTGGACCAGAGGCGTCGCCAGACGCCGGGGATCCGCCGTCGCCAGCGTGGAGCGCCGGGACGCCGGAGCCTGCTGTCCACTGTGGTCCACGGCCAGTGACCCAAGCCCCATGGCAAACGCGACGGGTGCAGCGTCGCGAGAGATACTAAACATGAGTTGGGTATTACGAACAACTACAGCATGTGGGGGGCGCACCGCGGTCGCCCCCCTAGGGCAGGGACAGCTAGGACGACCGGAGCTCAGGGCGGCGGATCGATCCCTCCACGCGCGAACCGATGGCAGCGGCAGAGCCGCCAGAGCGCGAGCCCAGTCCCGCGGACGAGCCCATGCCGCAGGAGGGCCAGGCGGGCGTACTCGGAGCACGTCGGCCAGAACCGACATGCCCCCGGCAGGAGCGGGGAGATCCACCGCTGATACCCGGCCAGGAGCGCGAGAGCCACCCGCGTGGGCCAGCTCGGGTCCGCGTCCATCGGCCGGATCCCGTCGCCCTCTGCTCCCGCACCCGAGTCAGGCCGGTGGATCGGCTCTCGGCCTACTCGGTGGTGAACGGTCGACCCGGGCCGGCGCCGAGCGGGTGGCGCCCGAGCGCCGCCGCGTTCGGCCGCCCGCCGAGCCCGGGGCCCGGCGGCGGCGCCAGCCAGCCCGCCTCGGGGCGGATCGGCGACTCGAGGAGGGGCGTGGCGAGCTCGCCCATGGGCCACTCGACCCACGCCATGCCCGGTGTCGACGCGGCCAGGTGGAGCGCCGCCGCCAGGCCCGGACCGAAGTAGAACGAGTGCGGCACGACCGAGACGTTCCAGGCCGCCGCCAGCGTCGCGATCTTCTTCGCCTCGCCGAGGCCGCCGACCTTCGTCGGGCTGGGCTGCAGGATGTCCGCGGCCCCGGCTCGCAGTATTTCGCGGAACCCGACGAGCGTGGCCTCGTTCTCTCCCGCAGCGATCGGCGTGTCCAGCGCGGCGGCGACCCGCGCGAGCCCCTGGTAGTCCTCGGGCGGCCAGACCGGCTCCTCGAGCCACGCGAGGTCGTAGCGCGCGAGCGCCCGGCCCATGCGGATCGCCTCGGCGGGAGTCCAGGGACAGTTGACATCGAGCATGAGGGACACCGCCGGCCCCACCGCTTCGCGCGCGGCGGCGACGGAGGCCTCGTCGGTCTGGTGGAGCTTCACGCCGCGGAAGCCCTGGGCGACGGCGGCGGCCGCCGCCCGGGCCACGTCGACGGGCCGGTCGAAGCGCGCGAGGCTCGCGTAGGCCGGGATCCGGGGCTGCGCCAGGCCGCCGAGGAGCTCGTACACCGGGACCCCCCGCGCCTGCCCCGCGAGATCCCAGAGGGCGAGCTCGACGCCGCTGATCGCGAACATGCCGAGGCCCCGGCGGCCGAAGAGCAGCGTCCCACGATGCAGCCGGTCGACGAGCCGCTCGATGTCGGTGGGCGGCTCACCCAAGAGGAGCGGCGAAAGCGCGTCGTGGACCGCCGCGCAGACGGCCGCCGGCGCGCCGAGCGCGAAGGCCTCGCCCCAGCCGACGAGCCCCTCGTCCGTCGCCACGCGGACCAGAACCTGCTTCCCGAGCCGCGCCGTCCACGGGGAGGGCGGATCGGTCGGTTGCCAGGGGATGCCGAGAGCCACGGCCTCGACCGCCGTGATCTTCACGCCGCCGCGCAGGCGCGCGGGCCGACGCCGCGCGCAGGAAGTCGGGCCGCCCGGGACCGATCGGCGGCCAGCGCCTACCGTCCCTGGCGCAGGAGGTCCCGGATCTCGGCGAGCAGCCGCTCCGTCGGCGACGGGCCGGGCGGGGCCGGGGCCGGCTCCTCGCGTTTCATGCGGTTCACCGCCTTGACCACCAGGAAAATGATGAACGCGACGATGAGGAAATCCACGATCGCCTGGATGAACTTCCCGATCCCGAGCACGACGGCTGGCTTGTCGCCCACCGCGGGCTTGAGAACCCAGGCGAGCTGGCTGAAATCGACGCCTCCGAGCGCAACCCCGATCGGTGGCATGAGCAGGTCGCCGACGAAGGACGAGACGATCTTCCCGAACGCCGCCCCGATGATGACCCCGACCGCGAGGTCGAGGACGTTCCCTCGCATCACGAAGGCCTTGAACTCCTGCCCGATCCCCGCCATCGACCCCTCCATCTACTCGTGGGAGCGCCCAAGCGCATCGCGGTCGGCCACTCTGGCCGCCGCTCTGGCCGCCACTCTGGCCGCCACTCTGGCCGGATGATGCATGGGACACGGTGGCGTGGCAAGGGCGGCCGCCCCACCGGCGCGCCGCTCGGCGTGCGCCGTGCTACGCTCGCCGAGGATGCGCGTCGTTCCCGGCCCGCCGTCCCCAGTCGACGTCGTCGGACTGGGCTCGAACGCGCTCGATCTCCTCGGGGTCATCGATGGTCACCCCCAGCCCGACACGAAGGCGCCGCTCCGCCAGTTCGAGGTGCAGGGCGGGGGCATGGTCGCGACGGCGCTGGTGGCGTGCGCCAGACTCGGGCTCCGCGCCCGCTACCTCGGCAAGTTCGGGGACGACTACTGGGCCCGGCTCGCGCGGCGCCTCCTCGCGCGGGACGGGGTCGACGTCCGTCACGCGCTCCGCGCGCGCGGCAGCGTCGGCCACGTGAGCATCATGCTGATCGACGCCCAGACTGGCCTCCGGACCGGCTTCTACCGCCGGCCCCCGGCCTACGACGTCCGGCCCGACGAGCTCGATCGGGCGGTCGTCACGTCTGGCCGGCTGCTCCACCTGGATGGCGTCGATGCCGCCGCGGCGGTGGTGGCCGTCCGCTGGGCCCGCGAGGCCGGGATGCGAATCACGATGGACGGCGAGCGCGTCGTGGACGGCATCGACGCCGTCTGGCCGGCCGTCGACCTGCTGGCGGGCAATCCCCGGTTCGTCGCCCAGGTCACCGGCCGGACGGATCCCGAGGAGGGCCTCGCCGCCCTGGCGGCGCGCGGGCCGGCCCGGGTCGCGGTCACCCTCGCGGCGGAGGGGGCGATCGGGCTGGAGAACGGTCGCCTCGTCCGGGCCCCCGGATTCTCGGTGCCCGTCGTGGATACGAACGGCGCGGGCGACGTGTTCCACGGGGCCTGCGCCGTCGGGGAGCTGCGCGGATGGCCGCTCGCGCGGACACTCACGTTCGCTAACGCAGTGGCGGCCATGAAGTGCGGGTCCCTCGGCGGACGGCGTGGGATTCCGCGACTGCCCGCGGTCGCCGCATTCCTCGCCGAGCGCGGCCATCCGGAGCTGGCGGCCGAAATCCGAGCGCCCGGCTCATGACCCAACCCTTCCGCGCGCCGGCCGCGGCGGCGGCCCATCGTAGAGTCGTCCTTCGATCGTCCAGGCACGCGTGTGAGCCGCGCGGCCGCGCACCGAAGCCATCCGGACGACTCTAGCTATGGGCCAACCATGTCTCGTGCTGCTGGACCGCGATGGGACGATCAATCGCAAGGTCGACGGCGGGTACGTCACGAGATGGGA